>JAIRTK010000332.1 GCA_031254955.1 Opitutaceae bacterium | reverse complement strand
CCGTGGCATCCGAATCGTCAGGCTGGGAGGGCGCGGGTTGGGATAATTTTTGGGCGTATTTTGCCTGCCGGTTATGGGGGCGGGGTCAGCTTTCGGCTTTCAACACTCCGGCGAGTTTGCCGGGGGATTTGCCGCCGCCCATGGCGAAGTCGGGCTTGCCGCCGCCTTTGCCGTCCAGCTTCGCGCAGAGTTCGGCCACGATTTTGCCGGCTTGATGGCCCGCCTTGATCGCGGCGGGGGAACAAAAGGCCACGACGGTGGCTTTTTCGCCGAAGACCGCGCCGAGGCGCACGATGCCTTCGCCGAGCTTGGCGATGACTTGCGCGCCGAGGGCGCGGAGGGCGTCGGGCGTTTCGACTTCGACGATGGCACTGACTTGGCGGAGGGCGGGGGCGTTGGCGACGGTCGGCGCTTGCGATGCCGCTGGAACTTTTTCCGTGGTTGTCGGTGAGGTCTTGGGGCTGGTTGCGGCGGGCGGCGCCACGGGGAGCGGGGTGGCTTTGGCGGCGAGGGTGGCGGCGGCGCGCTGTTCGTGGGTTTTGAGTTTTTTTTCGATGTCGGCCTTGGCGGCGAGAACGGTGTCGAGTTTTTGGAGGAGATCCGGCGGGCCGGCTTGGATGCGGTTGCCGCATTCTTTGAGGAGGGTTTCGTGCGCGGCGACGAGCGCGAGGGCGGGCGCGCCGGCGACGGCTTCGATGCGGCGGGTGCCGGCGGCGATGGCGCTTTCGAGCGTGATTTTCACGAGGCCGAGTTCGCCGGTCGCGGCGGTGTGCGTGCCGCCGCAGAGTTCCATCGAGTAGCCGTCGAGCGCGCCGGGCGCGCCGCCGATTTGCACGACGCGGACGCGGTCGCCGTATTTGTCGCCGAAGAATTGGTTGATGTCTTTGCGCGCGGCGATGTCGGCGTGCGCGACTTCGGTGGTGCTGACGGGGGCGTTTTCGAGGATGCGGGTGTTGACGTGGTGTTCGATTTTTTGGAGTTGGCCGGGTTTGACTTGCTCGAAGTGCGCGAAGTCGAAGCGGAGGTAATCGGGATGGACGGAGGAGCCGGCTTGGCGGACGTGCGTGCCGAGGACTTCGCGGAGCGCCCAGTGGAGGAGGTGCGTGGCGGTGTGGTGGCGTTGGATTTGGCGGCGGCGTTCGAGATCGACGGAGAGCGTGGCGGCGGTGTTGCGGTTGCCCGCGGGCAGGGCGCGGGCGGAGGTGTCGGCGAGGAGGTGCAGATGTCGTCCGGCTTTGTCTTTGATCGTGTCGGTGATGGTGAGCGTGGTGTCGCCGATCGTGACGGTGCCGGTGTCGCCGACTTGTCCGCCCATTTCCGCATAAAAGGGCGTGCGGTCGAAAACGAGGTAGGTGTGGCCGGCGTTTTCGATCACGTCGATGAGCGTGGCGTTTTGAGTCGCGGGCGGCTGGCCGTTTCGTGTGTGGGTGTAGTCGAAGCCGGTGAAGAGGGTGGGTTTGGCGTTGGTGTCGCCGGTGTCGTCGCCGGCGACGGTGATGATTTCTTTTTTCTGCGCGGCGCGGGCGCGGGCGCGTTGGGTTTCCATCTCGCGTTCGAAGCTTTGGGTGTCCACGGTCAGGCCGCGCTCGGCGGCGAGGAGTTGGGTCATGTCGAGGGGGAAGCCAAAGGTGTCATAAAGCGTGAAGGCAACACGGCCGGGAATGATATTCACGGCATCGAGCAGTCGTCTGCGCAGGACGGTGGTTTCCGATGTGGCTCCGGAGAGGATGGGGATGAGGAGCTCGGCGACGGCCGCGCCGGGATGCACGACGGCCTCACGAGTGACGCGGGTGTCCTCGGGAAGGTTAACGAGGGGAAGCAGTGCCTGCGTAAATACTTGACGGAGGAACGCATCGGTTTCGAGGACGTTGATGAGGGTTTTGACCGGATCTTTGAGGTCGCGTGGAATATCCTCACCGTTCATGCCGGAGGCGGCGCGGAGGAGTTGGGCGGCGGTGTGTTGCGCGTTCATCTGCTCGGTGATGAGCGCGATGCCGCGGTCGAGGGTTTTGCCGAAGTTTTCCTCTTCGGTGCGGATGACGCGTTCGATGAGCGGCTGTTGTTGTTTCAATTCGGGGAAGATGTCGCCGAGCGAGGCGGTGACGGCGGGGACGAGTTTCGCGAAAAAGCCTGTTTCGAGGTTGAGGTCTTTGCGTCCGTATAAAATGCCGCGGCGGAGGATGCGGCGGATGACGTAGTTGCGTCCGTCGTTGCCGGGCAGGATGCCGTCGGCGATGGCGCACGAGACGGCGCGGGCGTGGTCGGCGAGGACGCGGAAGGCGATGTCGGTGCGTTCCTGTTCCGTGACTTTCTCGCGGCTGGCGGGAACGGTGCGTCCGTAGTTTTTCCCCGAGAGCGTTGTTATGGCGGCGAAGAGCGGGGTGAAAAGGTCGGCGTTGTAGTTGGAGGGTTCGGGGGCGAAGTCGGTGAAGCCTTTCGTGGTGGCGTGGATGCCGGCGACGCGCTCGAAGCCCATGCCGGTGTCCACGTGGCGGGCGGGGAGCGGGGCGAAGGTGCCGTCGGCTTGCGCGGCGAACTGGATGAAGACGTGGTTCCAGATTTCGATGCAGCGGGGGGAGCCGGTGTTGACGAGGGCGCGTCCGGCGGTTTCGTCGTCGGAGGGGAGGAGGTTGATGTGAATTTCGGAGCAGGGGCCGCAGGGGCCGGTTTCGCCCATCATCCAGAAGTTGTCTTTTTTGCCGCCGTTGACGATGTGGATGGCGGGGTCGAGGCCGGCGGCGCGGAAGAGGTTTTGCCAGATGTCATGCGCTTCTTGGTCGAAATCGGCGGGGTCGTGTTTCGATTTGTCGGGCGAGTAGACGGTGGCGAAGAGGCGTTTGGCGGGGATGCCCCAGACTTGGGTGAGCAGTTCCCAGCCCCAGGCGAGGGATTCGCGTTTGAAGTAGTCGCCGAAGGACCAGTTGCCGAGCATCTCGAACAGGGTGTGGTGGTAGGTGTCCCAGCCGACGTCGTCGAGGTCGTTGTGTTTGCCGCCGGCGCGGATGCATTTCTGGGTGTCGGCGGCGCGGGTGTCGGACGCGGGGCGGGCGCCGGGCCAGCGGGAGACATCGGGGGTGCGTTCGTTGAGGAAGATGGGGACGAACTGGTTCATGCCGGCGTTGGTGAACAGGAGGCCGGGCGAGTCGGGCAGGAGCGGCGAGGAGGGCACGATGGTGTGCTTTTGTTTCGCGAAGAAATCGAGGAAGGACTGGCGGATTTGGGAGCTGGTCATTGGGAGGGATGTGG
>JAIRTK010000330.1 GCA_031254955.1 Opitutaceae bacterium | reverse complement strand
CGCCGCCATCCGCAACGGCGGCGCGGCCGTCTCCGGCATGATTCACGCCTGGATGCGCGCTCAGGCAAACGCTTCAGATCCGGCCTAAAGTGTGATTATGATTGGTAAATGGTATTAAGCGGATGTCGGGCGGGTTTGCGTGGCATGGGCATCCTCGCCTATGTGTCTTGGAGGGAGAGCGTGGCGGGGGGGGCGGCGCGGAGCGCTCGCCGTCCACGGGTGGGTCGCCCGTGTCACTCAATCCCACGGGAGGGGACGCCGAACACGTCCAAGGTTCTTTTTCGACAGGTTCTTTTTCGACAGGCGCTTTTAAGACAGGCGTTTTTAATAATCTTCCGGCTTGCTTCGGACGCGAAGCGGTTCCAGGTGGGCGAGGCGCACCGCCGCCAGGCCGAGCACCAGCAGGCCGGCGCAGACCCAGACGAACCAGTCGCCGTGGCGCACGTAGAACGTCTCCCGCTCCTGCCAAGTGGCGGAGCGTTTCACCTCGAAGGTGCGCGTGCCGCGCGTGTAGATGGAGCCGTCCGGGCCGGTCATCACATCGTGGGTGCGGCCAAATTCGTCGATCCAGCCGTTCCAGCCGCCGTTGCTGCATCGCACGACCGGGCGGCGCGTCTCCACCGCGCGCAGGATCGAGTGCGCCGCGTGCTGCCAGGCGGCTCCGCCTTGGCCGAACCAGCCGTTGTTGGTGAGCACCACGTGCAGGTCGGCGCCGAGTTCCGTGTTGTCGCGGGTGAGGTTCGGGAAAATGTCCTCGTAGCAAATCAGCGGGCCGGCCGCGAACACGTCGGTGCGCCGCGTGCCGCAGATCAGGGGGCCGGAAATCCCGCCCGGATGGAAGTCGCCTTCGCCGACATCGGTGATCTTGGTGAGCCAGCCGAGCAGCGGACGAAACGGCACATACTCGCCGAAGGGCACCAGGTGGCGTTTCTTGTAATAGTGTTCGCGCAGGCCCGCCTCCGGGTCGATCATGAAGGCGGCGTTATACCATGCGCGCGTGCCGTCGGGCAGGGTCTCGATGCTGTCGCCGCCGATCAGCAGCGGCGTGTTGACGCGGCGCGCGAGGCCTTCGATCCACTGGCGCGCATCGGGGCCGTCGCCTTTGAGGGCGAAGGGCATGGCCGACTCCGGCCACAGGATCAGGTCGGGAAACGTGAGCGAGGCGCGTTCCGTGAGCCGGGTGAGCGTGTCCAGGATGCCTTCCGCCTTGGTCGGGTCCCATTTCACCGATTGCGGGATGTTGGGTTCCACCACCGCGAGGTTCCACGTTTTTACGTTGCCCGCGCCGTCTTTTGCCGGCCCGCCGCCGATGTCCATGTAATCGCCGACCCACAGGAACGACGTGCCGAGCACCAGCAGCGCGGCCATGAATTCCGGGCTGCGCCGCCGCAGGCCCTTCAGCTCGCGCTCGAAAAACAGCCGGTGCAGGCCCGCCGCCGCGCCGAGATTGAAGCTTATCAATATGAATGAAACGCCGCCGGCCCCCGTCACCGCCGCGCCTTGCAGCAGAAACGGACGCGTCCACTGGCTGGCCGCGAGCGGCAGCCAGGGGAATCCGCTCAGGAACCACAGGCGCGTCCACTCGATGAGCACCCACAAGCCCGCCAGCCCGAGCAGGATTGCCACGCGCACCGGCGCCGGTCTGCCCAGCGCGCGCGGCGCGGCCCACCACACGGCCAGATGCCAAAGCCCGATCCACACGCCGACAAACGGCCCGAGCAAAAACAGGCCCAGCCACGAGACGTTGTGCAGCCACGCGAGCAGAATCGTCCAAGCCGCCGCCTGGGCGCCGAGCATGACCGGGAGGAACACGTTCAGCCGGGGCCGGTTAAAGGCCCAGAAAATCGCCGGCACCGCGAAGACATAGGCGAACTCGCCCGCGTTGAAAGGGGGAAAGGAAAACACGGTCATCGCCACCGTGGACGCAAAGACCGCCAGCGGAGCCATCCACCAGCCGTTGGCCTGCCAATAGGACGGCCCGGTGTTGAACATATCCGATTCGGGTGCGAGATAGGAGGGTTTCGACATGCGCGGTGAAAAAAGGAAAACGCCAAGCTTCGCGCCCCGCCGCCCCGCGCTCAAGACAGAAGGGAAGGGCGAAGGTGCCAGCGAGGGAAGGCGGGCGAGTGGCGAAAAGAGAGATTCCTCCCCAAAAAAATCGTTCTCGTTCTCGTTCCTCTTTCTCTTTCTTTTCCCTCTCTCTCGTTCTCTTTCTTCTTTCCTCGTTCTCGTTCTCTTTCTCTTTCCTCTCGCTCCTCCACACGGTGCCGCTGGGGGAGAAAAATAAAGAGGGATAAAGATATAGATAAAGAGGAACGATAACGATAACGAGTTAGAGAAAGAGTAAGAGTAAGAGGAACGATAAAGAGGAAAGAGAAAGAAAACGAGAACGAGCACGAGTAAGAGAACGAGAACGAAAGGGCGGGAAAGCACCAGAAAGTTCCCGGACACCTGCTCTCACTTTGAAACGCACCCCACCCGGCGGTGAATTTTTATAACTCACGGATTGCATTCTTTTCGAGGCGGTTGTTTACTGTCCGCTTCATCTCCGTCAGTTTCCCATTCCCCTAGCTTGCACCTATGAAACCATCCCTCCCTCCAAACACGCGCCATCGCGCGCGCGCCCTGTCCTTGCCCTGGTTGCTGTCCGCCTTTGCGCTCGCCCCGCTCGCCCTCCAAGCCGGGCCGTGGGAGCCGTTGTTCAACGGACGCGATCTCGCCGGCTGGAAACAAGTCGCCGGCAACGCCACCTACGAAGTCGCCGACGGCTGCATCGTCGGCACCACCGTCAACAATTCGCCCAACAGCTTCCTCGCCACCGAGCGCCCCTACGGCGACTTCATCCTCGAAATGGAGGTCATGCAGGACGCCGAGCAGGCCAAAAACGGCGGCGTGCAATTCCGCAGCGAGTTGCGCCCGGCCCAAAATGGCAACCCCCCGCGCGTCTTCGGCTACCAATTTGAAATCGACCCCGCCCCGCGCGCCTGGACCGGCGGCATCTACGACGAGGCGCGCCGCGGCTGGCTCTACACCGGCGACATGAACCCGCGCGGCGCGGCGCTCTACCGCACCGGCCAGTGGAACCGCCTCCGCATCGAGGCCATCGGCCCCTCGCTCCGCACCTGGGTCAACGGCGTCCCCGTCGCGAACGTCGCGGACAACCTCACGCCGTCCGGCTTCATCGCGCTGCAAGTCCACTCCGTCTCCAAAACCGACCCCGCCGCCGCCGGTCGCAAAACCCACTGGCGCGACATCCGCATCCAGACGCGCGACCTCGTCCCCACGCCCGACGACGCCTCCGTTTTCCAGCGCAACCTGCTCCCCAACGACCTCTCCCCCGCCGAGCGCGCCGCCGGCTGGCGCCTGCTCTGGGACGGCGGCACCACCGCCGGCTGGCGCGGCGCGCGCAAAACCACCTTCCCCGCCGCCGGCTGGAAAATAGAAAACGGCGAACTCATCGTCAACGAATCCGGCGGCGCCGAGTCGAAAAACGGCGGCGACATCGTCACCGAGGCGGAATTTTCCGCGTTCGAGCTGCAACTCGAATTCAAGTTCACGCCCGGCGCGAACAGCGGCGTGAAGTATTTTGTCGTCGAAAAACTCGACTCCATCGGCGGCGGCGGCTCCGCCATCGGCCTCGAATACCAAATCCTCGACGACAAAAAACACCCCGACGCGAAACTCGGCCGCGACGGCAACCGCTGCCTCGCCGGCCTCTACGACCTCATCGCGCCGGACACCTCGCGCGTCAAAGGCCTGGGCGTCATCCCGAAACCCGGCGAGTGGCAGCACGCGCGCATCGTCGTCCGCCCCGACGGACACGTCGAGCACTGGCTGAACGGCGTCCGCACCGTCGCCTACGAGCGCGGCTCGGCGGCGTTCAACGCGCTCGTCGCCGCCAGCAAATATAAAAAGACGCCCGGCTTCGGCCTCGCCCCGAAAGGCCCCATCCTCCTGCAAGACCACGGCAACCGAGTCCATTTCCGCAGCATAAAAATCCGCGAATTAAAATAATAAAACGGCCCGCGGAACCTAAAAATTCTTCCGTATGTTCCGCGGCAATAAAACCAACTCATTAATTTAATCGCGAAAACGCGGAATTAAGGAAACGCGAAAACAAGCCCATCCCCTTCCTCTTTTAGCGTTTCCGTCCTTCCGCGATTAAAAAACCAACCCATTAATTTAATCACGAAAACGCGGAATCAAGGAAACACGAAAACAAGCCCACCCCCTTCCTCTTTCAGCGTTTCCGTCCTTCCGCTCTTCCGTGCTTCCGTGATTCCGTGATTCCGTGATTAAAAAAACAAACCATTAAATCAGCCCGCAAAATACACGAAACACACTGCAATAACATTTGGAGACCCCTTTCCATTCATTCCATGTCTCCCATGCATTCCATGTATTCCGTATCT
>JAIRTK010000261.1 GCA_031254955.1 Opitutaceae bacterium | reverse complement strand
CGCGTGCGCTTCCCGGTCGGCTTGGCTTGCGCTCCCTTAGAGCCTTTCCCGTTTATTCTGTCGCTTTGAAAATGATGGGGGGGTGGCGCGGGAGCGCCGGTAGGGAGGCCTCTCCGAAGCCTCCGCCGAACGGAAAAAAAGTTTGGAATTTCACAGGCATCCGGGGCGTTTTCACGGAGGCCTCGGAGAGGCCTCCCTACCGGCGCTCCCGCGCCAAACTGCCGTCTCCAAGGCGACAGAATAGAATAGGAAAGGCTCTAATCACCACGCCTTCGTCCCCTTCGCGCCTTCGCCCTCTTCGCGCCTCCTCCTCTTCGCGGTTCATCGAAGGGTTCGCTCGTTTCAGGCATCGAAAGCGGCGCGGCGTCCTTGGACGTTTATTTCCAGCCCCACCGGGCAATGGTCGCTGCCCGGCACCTCGGGGCTGATCCAGGCGCGTTTGAGCGCGGGGCGGAGCGACTCGCTGGCCACGAAATAATCGACGCGCCACCCGATGTTGCGGGCGCGGCAGCCGCCCATCTGGCTCCACCACGTGTAGTGGCCGGGGCCAGGCTCGAACTCGCGAAACGTGTCCACGAAACCGCTCGCGAGCAGTTTCGTGAAATTCTCCCGCTCCTCGTCGGTGAAGCCGGCGTTGCGGCGGTTGCTTTTCGGGTTTTTCAGGTCGATCTCCTGGTGCGCCACATTCAAGTCGCCGCAAAACACGACCGGCTTCCCCCGCTGTTCCAGTTGTTTCAAATACGCGAGAAACGCCGGGTCCCATTCGCGCGTGCGGTAGTCGAGCCGCGTGAGACCGCGCCGGGAGTTGGGCTGGTAAACATTGACCAGCCAGAAGCCGGGGAACTCCAGCGTGATCACGCGCCCCTCGTCGTCGTGCCCGGCCTCGCCGATGCCGTTGGTCACGCGCAACGGCGGCACGCGGGTGAAGACCGCCGTGCCGCTGTAGCCGCGCTTCACGGCGCTGTTCCAAAACACCTCGTATCCAAACCGCCAGGACACCTCCCGCACATCGCCGGGGCGCGCCTTGGTTTCCTGAAGGCAAAACACGTCGGCATCCTCGCCCTCCATGTAGTCGTGCAAGCCCTTCTTGAGCGCGGCGCGGATGCCGTTGACGTTCCAGGAAACAAGTTTCATGCCGCCGATGTTCGCCACCCCGCGAAGAGGGGCAATGAAGAATAACGTTTTCAGTTTTCAGTTTTCAGTTTTCAGTTTTCCGCTTCCGGCTTCCCGGTTTCCCGCTACCAATCCCGGAGAACCAAAAACCGAAAACCGAAAACTGAGAACCGAGAACCGAGAACTGAAAACTGAAAACTCCCTCCGCCTCCCGCCATCCCTCTCCACCGCACCGCACCGCCCGCACCGCACCGCCCGCGCCGCACCACCCGCACCCTTCACCCGCGCCACTCCAGCCCACGTCACTCCAGCCCGCGCCACTCCCCCCCCACACACACCCACCAGCACCCACACAAACCCACCCGCCACCATGACCGCACTCGCACCCATCCCGCTCGGACGACGCATCCCCGACAGCGTCCACGGCGTCTCTTGCAGCCTGCCGACCATGCGGGCGGTCATCGGCTACGAAACCGGCGACCCCGGCGTGGTGCTGCACCTGCACGGCGGCTACCCGCGCTTTGTGCAACACCCCTACCTCCGGCGGGCGGCGGAACACGCCGCCCGCGCGCTCGGACTGGAAGGACACCAAATCTGGCTGACCTCCTCGCCGCGCGCCGCCGCCGCCCTGCGCGCATGGCTCGCGCCATCGCAACCCCGCGTGCGCGAAGTCGCCCACGAGACCCTGCACGGCGTGGCCTTCCCGGCCAACCCGGACACCTTCGCGCGCGCGAAAACCTTTCTCCAGCACACAGGCACCCTCCTCTCGTCGCGCGAAGCGGAGGACTACCTGTGCCGCGCCGGCCTGCTCGCCGGACGGCAAAAAGAAACGCTGTTCGACGGCTGCGCGCCGGCCCGCGTGAAAGCACACGTGGGCCGCGCCTTCGGCGCCGACCCCGGCACGGACGTGTTTTTGGCGAACAGCGGCATGAACGCCGTGCACGCCGCCTTCAGCGCCGCCGACACCGTGCAACGCGCGCGCGGACGGACACGCTGGGTGCAACTCGGCTGGCTCTACCTCGACACCATCGCCATCCTCCAAAAATTCACCCAAGAGCCGGCGCGCGACTATCATTTCCAAAGCGACGTGTTTGACCTGCGCGCGCTCGGACGCCTCTTCGCCCGGCACGGCGGCGAAATCGCCGGCCTCATCACCGAAGTGCCGACCAACCCGCTCATCCAGACCCCCGACCTGGCCGCCCTCGGCGCGCTCTGCCGCGCGCACGACGCGATGCTCATCGTCGACCCCACCCTCGCCACGCCGCTCAACCTCGACGTGCTCCCGCACGCCGACCTGGCGGTGAACAGCCTCACGAAATTCGCCGCGTGCGAAGGCGACGTGATCGCGGGCGCCGTGATCGTAAACCCCGCCTCGCCCTGGGCGGAGACCCTCCGGCGCGAAGTGCCTGGCCGGCTGGACCCGCCCTACCCCCGCGACCTCGCGCGCCTGGCCGCGCAGATCGCGGGCTGCCCGGCGCTCATCGAGCAACTCAACCGCACGACCCCCGCCGTGGCGGAGTTTTTGGAAAAACACCCGCGCGTGCGCGAAGTATATTGGTCGCAACACCCGGATTCGCGCGCCAACTATCAAAAACTGGCGCGCTCGCCGGAAGCCGTGGGCGGCATGATCTCGTTCACCATCGACGGGCCGCTGGAAACCTTCTACGACCGCGTGCGCCTGCCGAAAGGCGCGAGCTTCGGGATGAACAACTCGCTCCTCTCTCCATTCATCTACCTCGCGCACTACGACCTCGTCGCCAGCGCCGCCGGTCGCGAGACGCTGCGCCGCGCGGGACTGCCGCCCGAACTGCTGCGCCTGTCCATCGGCGCCGAGCCTGCCGACGCACTCATCCCGACGCTGGCCGAGGCGCTGGAGTAGCGCCGCGCGGACAGCCCGCGAGCGCGCCGCGCGGAAATGACGAAAGCGCAACGCGCGGAAGTGGTAAGGAATGTAACGCGCGGAGATGGCGAGGACTGCAGTGCGCAGAGATGCGCGAGGAGGAGTTTTACGGAAAAGGTTCCCCGCTATTTTGGGGGTGTCCGGAATCTTGTGCACATTTGGCCTGCCTTCCTCTGAAGTATCGCCAAATGTGCGCAAGATTCCGGACACAATCGCTATTTTCGATAAGACAGCAAAGCCCCGGAGGGGCGACAAGCGCGGCCTGACACAAGGTCAGGCCCGAATGGCGCTAAGATAAGGGCGATTGTCGTTAAAAGTCGAACGATGGATGAACGGGTTGCGAAACAAATCTGGCTTAACTTAGTACCATTCCCGTCAGGGCTATTTTTAAGCGACGGGTTGAAAACGCATTGAAAATCATTGAAATTTCCCAACTTTTCCTTGCTCTATTCATGAGAACCGCACGTGTTAAAGTTGTTGACCGATTCATTTTAACCCGTCCCTGCTATGAGGATAATCAGTCAAGGGGAAAAATGGCGGTGTTGATATACTATTAAGACAGGGTGCGTGCGAGGAGGAGTTGCCCCGGTGGGTTTCTCCGGAGAGGCGACAGCATGTAGCCGTGGGTGCCGGGCGCAGCGAGGCCCCCACGGAATCCATCCATGAAAAACGGGGTGTGTTTAAGTCGTTTTTAAGATTAAAAACACATTGAAAACCGTTAGAAATTCCCCCATTTCTCCTCCCATATTTCCATGAGAACCGCGCGCATCAAGACCGCCCCTGTTGGGTCATCCATTTTTAACCTTTTAACCCGTGCCCTTACGAAGGGCACGTTTATGCTAACGCAAGGTCCGGCCTTTCGTAACGCAGGTTTCCAACCCTGCTCGACGACGCTCCGCGCCGCCCAAGCCCAGCAGACTTGGAAATCCGCGTTATGTCAGGACCCTTTTTAAGAGATAGATTAAAAACGCATTGATAAAGCCAAAATTTCATTTCTCTTCTCTCATGATAACCGCGCGCTTCAAGGTCTCCTCTGTTGAGCAATCCATTTTCAACCTATCCCTTGCGAAGGACACTGGAATGCCTATTGCGGCGGCGATAACCTGTGCAGGAATGATGTCAAACGCCCAGACGATCAATCTAGCATTAATATATGAAACACATAACAATAGCATAATTATTTGCATCTATGGAAATAATGCCGCCGAATATAATATTATTAATTATAATAACCATCGCCTTCCTTTGTGGATGCGTGACAGAATCGTCCTTTAGATCAATGACGAGGTCTTGGGCGGAATCTCCATTGGAAGAACTCGAAAGCGTTTACGCCGACCACCGATACCACTTAGTCGATACGAAAAAAATTTGTCGCACATGTCAACGGACTCGATATATATAAATATATGCTGCACAACGGCAGCACCATCTATTGGTGGATGGATAGCGAAAAAATAATAAAAAAATTCCATTATGAAGGAAAGCGGTGCGAACATCCTGTTTTCCAGGACGTGTCTTCAAAATATAATAAACAAATAATCTGTTGACATGTAATAAGATGAAGCATGTTCGATCATCAATCGACTGCATGTTGCAGACGCGCTTTGGGAGTGCCTAAAAAAATTAATCTAATGAGAGCCGACAAAGGAATGATACCGGGTCTGAAAAGCGGCGTGGACAACCGCCGAAGGACGAGCAGGTGATGTTAGAGGGCATGTATGATATACTCAGGAGCGCAGTGCCGTGGCGCTGCCTTTGACGCCCATTGGATCGAATCCTTTCACGGGATTTCCGTCATGAAAAATTTTCGGCCTTGAGGACAAAATGATGCTTCGTTCAGATAACCGGCTTGTCAGCATGTTAAGGACCTCATGGGAGGCGGCAAAACTCGGCATCCGCATCAATACTGGCTCGGGCCTGATAACGCAGGCATACGGCACTGGCTTGTTGTGGGTCGGAGCCGCCCAAGTCTTGGACGCACAACTCAGCGCGGGGCAGCTTATGTCGTGTGTCACACTTTCAGGCATGACGTCGGCGCAATTTGGCACATTTATAAGGCTGAACCACTTCATTCGGCAGACCTTGGTAGCCACGGAGCGCATGTTTGAAATCATAGACCTGGCCTGCGAGGAAGACAAGGGAACAAGTGAATGCAAATCGAGACCCGACGGGCACGCGTTCCGCGTATCGGGCGGCGTCCCGCCGCCCCGGCCCACGGCAACCCGGGCCGCTCCAGAAACCAGTAAACCGCCACCGTCGGCACATAGGCCGCGCAGATGACCAGCCCGCTCAAAAACACGAACGGCAGGCCGCCCCCGCCGGCCCGTTTGGCCCAATAGTTCCACGTCGCGTGCAACGTCGCGGCCACCAGCAGCAACCCCAATGCCGCCGGCGTCATGACCCACCCGCCCCCGAACGGTCATCCGCCCCCCGCGACCTTGTGCCATGCACCCGCATCGTGGCGCCATACTGGCACCGCGGCGCCCCCGCCAACACCATTTTGCCCCCTCCGGCGCGTTCAAAAATTTTCCGGCCTTTTTTCGGTAATAAAGTTCGCCAAGCGGAACATAACCGTCACATTGGCGGACGTATCCTCCGTACGATGAAAAATCAAACCATTCCCTCATCGGCCGCGGACCGCCTGATTGTCCGCGGGATTCACCTAGAACTGACAGAGGCCCTCAAAAACGCCGTGGAGAGCAAATGCGAAAAGCTCTTCCGGCACCAGGAAAGAATCATCCGCATCCGTGTGGATTTGGAACATGACAAGCTCCACAAAGGCAAGCCCCGCTTCATCGCGAAAGGGCATATCGAGATTGGCGGCCCCGACATGATCGTCTCGATCACCGACGAGGACGCCTACAAGGCCATCGACCTCATGACGCAGAAGCTCGACCGACGCCTCCGCGTGCGCGCCGCGGCCTACAAGAAAAAACGCCTGCACCCGCGCGCCGTGGAACTCCCGGTTGAGCTGCCCAAGGTCGCCTGTTGACCGTGACGGGATAGCCCGAATTTAACCCGAACCCAACGCGAGCCGGACCCCTCTCAAAGGCCCGGCTTTTTTATGCGCACGAAAGTTCGGCCACCGGACGCATGACTTCCGACGCGCCCCCCATGCAACTGAGTCCGGCCTCGCTTCGCTGAAGAGGACGCGCAAAGCAACGGTGCCGCGCCCCCTCCCCTCAAAAAAAGCCGGCAATTGCGGCCCGAACGCGTCCGCCATTCTCTGGTGCGCCGGCATCGCAGTCGCGAGTTCATCGCGCTTTTGCAGGAAACCGATGCGCCCCATCCGTCTTATACCTTTTCCTAATGAAAATCCCCCTAAGGAAACCGTTAAAGGTAGGGCGAGGCGTCCCGCCGAGCCGTGTGAACCGCTCGCGGCCGGCGGGACGCCTCGTCCTACCTGAAGGGGGATTTTCATTCGCAAAGGGTATTACAGGCACCCAGCGCGTGAACCTCGACAATCCCCCCTCTCCTGTTTCCGCGCCAACACGAGCTTGGCTGTCCGCCGCCCCGACCGACCGCTTCAAGCTTGTCCATCCCCTCATACCCCATCCAAATGGCTCAATATCATTCGGATGAGGTATAACGCCTCGATTTCCCTATGGAAGTCCAAGCTGCACACCCCGTCCGGAGGAGGCCTCGGAGAGGCCTCCCTACCGGGGGCTTTATGGAGCCGCATTCCAAATCGGGCAGTAGCGAGCAGGCTTCGTTCTGACATCGCTCTCCCCATCAGACGGACTTCCCCATCAGGCCGTCCTCCCTATCAGACGGCTCTCCCTATCAGGCTGGCTGCTTTCAAGGCCGCAAAAAAACTAAGGGGGACGGAGAATCTCCCTATCAAGCTGCTCTTTCCCTGTCAGGTAGCGGCTCTTTAGGATGTGGATGCGGCTGGGGCGTCTGCTGCGTCTGCTGTTGCGGCGGCGGCGGATGCAGCAGCTGCTGCGGCGGCGGCGGCTTTTTTGGCGTTGGGGTCGTAGCGTTTGGCGCGGACGGCCATGGCGGCTTTGCCTTCGCGGTCGCGGAGATAGTAGAGGCGGGCGCGCATCGGGATGGATTCGCGCTCAATCTCGATTTTCTCGATGTTGGGCGAGTTGACCGGAAAGACGCGCTCGACGCCTTCGCCGTAGCTGATGCGGCGCACGGTAAAGGTCTCGTGGATGCCGTGGCCTTTGCGGGCTATCACGATGCCGGCAAAAATCTGGATGCGCTCCTTGTCCCCTTCGCGGACCTTGGTGTGCACGCGCACGCCGTCGCCGACTTTGAAGGGAGGCTGGTTGCCTTTGATTTGATGGGCGGTGATCTCTTTGATGATGGGATTCATGTTGTCTGCTTGAGTAAATCTGGCCTGACTTGCCGGGTCTTCTCCACTTGCCGCGCGTGCCGCCATTTCTCGATTTTGCCGTGGTCGCCCGACAGGAGGACTTCCGGCACGGGCATTCCACGAAATTCGGCGGGACGCGTGTATTGAGGAAAGTCGAGCAACTTGCCGGTGAAGGATTCGTGCGTCAATGACTTTTCTTCCCCGAGCACGCCGGGGATGAAGCGGCTGAGCGCGTCGATGACCACGGCGGCGGCGAGGGTGCCGTTGGTGAGGACGTAGTCGCCGATGCTGATTTCTTGGTCGATGAGGTGGTCGCGGATGCGTTGGTCGATGCCTTCGTAGTGTCCGCTCAGGAGGATGAGGTGCCGCTGCCGGGAGAGCGTCTGGGCGAGGGGGGGCGAGAGCGGGACGCCGTCGGGGGTGAGGTAAATGCGGCGGCAGCCGGGGGTCTGGAGTTGCTCGATGGCGGCGAAGACCGGCTCGGGTTTGAGCACCATGCCGGCGCCGCCGCCGAAGGGGCGGTCGTCGGTGGTGCGGTGTTTGTCGGTCGTCCACGCGCGGAGGTCGTGCACGGCAACGGCGAGGTGGCCGGCGTCGATGCCTTTGCCGAGGATGCTTCCGGTCAGGAAGCCGTCGAGCATCCGGGGGAAGAGGGTGATGATGTCGATGCGGGGCATGAGGAATGGGCGGCGTGAGCGACGTGGGCGACGTGGGCGACGGATGTTGTGAGTGGTGAGGGTTGAAGGGTGAGTGGAGAAGGGGGGAATGTGAAGGGTGAAAGGTGCGAGGCATAATGGGGGCGGCGGCGGCGCGCCGGGTGGTGGCGGCGGCGGAGGGGGCGGCGGAGCGCCGTTGCCAGTGTCGCTGTCGCTGTTTGCGCTGTTTGCGCTGGCGCGGCTGGCGGCGTGCGGAAAGAACCGTTGTCAGGACTGTTCAAAAAATACCGTGGCCGCATTTATAGAAGAATAGAAAAATAGGGCCTTTCCTCATGATTCTGTCGCATGGGAGACGCCTCTTTGGCGCGGGCGCGCCGGTAGGGAGGCCTCTCCGAGGCCTCCGCGAAGACGCTTCGATTTCCCCATAAAATTCAAACCGCCTTCTCCGCCCGACGGAGGCCTCGGAGAGGCCTCCCTACCTCCTTACCTGCTCCGAGTAATACCATTTCTCAGTGAACATGACACTTTAGAAGTAGAGCCATGTAGGGGCTTCGCTTGCGAAGCCCGTTGCTGGTGCACGGCCTTTGCTGGTGCACGGTTATCAAGCCGGGCGTCGCTTGCGACGCCCCTACAAAAGGGTGATTTTCATTGGGAATGGGTATAACTTCATTCGCAGAGAAAACAGAATTGGCGAACAAATCTATTCTTTCCCCAGCAAGTGCCGTGACCTTGGGGAAGAAAGAGAAAAAAGAAAAAGAAAGAGGTAGGATAAAGAAGAAAGAGAAAGAACCCCGGACGCAGTTTGAGCCGCTGCGTCGTGGCGGGCGGGCGGGATGGGCGCATCCGTCTTTCACCGGAATTTTCGCTTTGTGATTTTCGGGAATCCGCGTCCCCATCGATGTTGAACTCCATTTCCGCAACCCGCAAAAACCGCCATGCTCAAAGGCATCTCCCCGCTCATCAGTCCCGAACTGCTTGCCGTGCTCGCCCGCATGGGCCACGGCGACGAAATCGTCCTCGCCGACGCGCATTTCCCCGGCGAAAGCGTCAACGCCCGCGTGCTCCGCGCCGACGGCCTGCGCATCGCCGCGCTCCTCGACGCCATCCTGCCGCTCCTCGAAATCGACACCTACGTGCCCGATCCGCTCGTGATGATGGCCGCCGTCCCCGACGATTCGCCCGACCCCGCCGTCGAGGCCGCCTACCTCGCGCCCATCCGCAAACACGCGCCCGCCGCGCCCGCCATCACGCGCATCGACCGCTTCGCCTTCTACGAACGCGCCCGCTCCGCCTTTGCCGTCGTGATGACCGGCGAGACCGCCAAATACGGCAACCTCATCCTCAAAAAAGGCGTCACGCCGTAGCCGCCTGGCGCCGCGCGCGGCAGAACCTCCTTGGCCCGCTCGCGCGCGG
>JAIRTK010000254.1 GCA_031254955.1 Opitutaceae bacterium | reverse complement strand
ACGGCCTGCTGCTCGTAGGCTCGCTGGTGGAGTTGCGCGCCTTCCGCCAATGGGCGGTGGGCGAGGGCGGCGAAAAAAAAGAAGCGCAACCCGATGCCGAACCGCGGGCGGCCTGAATCCGATTATCAACAGCCCCCCCCACCCTCACACACCACCAACACACACTCTCTCTCCCGGCTGGACATCGTTACTTTTGTCCTCGAAAACAGCGACATCATCACTTTTATACAGAGAAACCCTCCGCCCGCGCCCCTCCGTCACATGGGCTTCATAAATCCCCTTTGCCCCTCCCCAGCCGCCCACCCCCACACCACCACACCACCCCCACACCACCCACACCCCTCAGCCCAGAAATTCAAAATCCAAAAAACCAACGCCATTACCCCCAACGTCCACTCCGCCAGCCTCCCCGCCGCCACTTCCGCCAGCCTTCCCGCCGCCGTTTCCGACCCGTATCCCAACAACCGCGCCCCGCTCGCGCCAAAACAATACGTCGAGCTTCCGCTCGGCAGCATCAAGGCCCGCGGCTGGCTGCTCGAAATGCTCCGCCGCCAGAAAACCGGCGCCACCGGCCAGATGGACGTTCTCTATCCGCAAGTGATGGGGCCTCGCAACGGCTGGCTCGGCGGCGACGGCGACCAGTGGGAGCGCGGCCCTTACTGGATAGACGGCCTGCTGCCGCTCGCTTATATATTGGACGACGAGGCGTTGAGGCAAAAAGCGCGCCCGTGGATTGAGTGGGCGCTTGCCAGCCAGCACGACGACGGCTTTTTCGGCCCCGCCACCGATTATGCAAAGGAACCGGGCCTGCAACGAAACCACTCCCGCGACTGGTGGCCGCGCATGGTCGTGCTGAAAATCCTGCAACAGCACCACTCGGCCACCGGCGACGCGCGCGTCATCCGGTTCATGACGCGCTATTTTCAATATCAATTAAAAACCCTCCCCGAAAAACCGCTTGGCCACTGGACATTCTGGGCCGAATTCCGCGCCGGCGACAATTTACAGGCGGTGTATTGGCTGTATAATATAACGGGGGACGCCTTCCTGCTGGAACTGGCCGGCCTGCTCCACCGGCAGGGGCATGATTTCACGAAAATGTTCCTCGAAAGCGACGACCTCTCGCGCATCGAGACCATCCACTGCGTGAACCTCGCGCAGGGCTTGAAGGAACCGGTTGTATATTGGCAGCAGCGGCCCGAGAAAAAATATATTGACGCCGTGAAAAAAGGACTGGCCGACCTCCGAAAATACAACGGACAGGCGCAGGGCATGTATGGCGGCGACGAGGCGCTGCACGGGAGCGACCCCACCCAAGGCTCCGAACTGTGCTCGGCGGTCGAGCTGATGTGGTCGCTCGAAACCATGCTTGCCATCACCGGCGACACCGCGTTCGCCGACCACCTTGAGCGCGTCGCGTTCAACGCCCTGCCCGCGCAGATCTCCGACGACTTTTTATACAAGCAGTATTTCCAGCAGGCCAACCAGGTGATGGTCACGCGGCATCCGCGCAATTTCAACGTGCCCAACGGCCAGACCAACCTGATTTTCGGCCTGCTCACCGGCTACCCGTGCTGCGCGTCGAACATGCACCAAGGCTGGCCAAAGTTCACGCAAAGCCTCTGGTTCGCCGCGCCCGGCGGCGGCCTGGCGGCGCTGGCCTACTCGCCGTCGGAGGTGACGGCGAACGTGGCGGGCGGGCGCCGCGTGAAAATCATAGAGGACACGTTTTATCCGATGGATGACAAAATTCGTTTCACCATCCATGTCGCCGACAACCACGCGACGCAGGAGGTGAGTTTCCCGTTGAGCCTGCGCGTGCCGGGCTGGTGCAAAGCCGCCGCGCTGTCGGTCAACGGAAACCCGGCGCCGGCGGCAGGCCCCGGCGGAATCGCGGTGGTCTCGCGCGCGTGGAAAAGCGGCGACGTCGTGGAGCTGTCGCTGCCGATGGAGGTGGCCTCCAGCCGGTGGCATGAAAACTCCGTCGCGGTCGAGCGCGGCCCGCTTGTATATGCATTGAAAATGCGCGAGCACTGGACGCGGAGGGAATTTTCGCGGGAGGAAAAGGCGCGTTTCGGCAATGAATACTACGAGGTGACTTCGCCCGACAAATGGAATTACGGCTTGTTCAGGCTGGAGCGGAAAAACGCGGCAAAACAGTTCCGTGTCGAAATTGACGGGACGAAACAGCGCGCGGATTTTTTCTGGAACCTTGAAAACGCGCCGGTGCAAATAAAGACGCGGGCGAGAGAGATTCCGCACTGGCATTTATACAACGAGTCGGCTGGTCCGCTGCCGCATTCCCGGAGGAACGGCGGCGTGCCCTTCGCCGACGCCTCCGCGCCCGAGACGGAAATCACGCTCGTCCCCTACGGCTGCACGACGTTGCGGATAGCGCAATTCCCCTTGCTAAAATAATCGCCGCGCGATTCATGGAAAAATTTGCTTCCATGATATATAAAACCGTTTCCCCATTAAAATCTCCCTTTCGGGCAGGGCGGGGCGGCCCCGCCTTGATAAATAGGGAAACGGTTCAGAATGGATATTAGAGCCTTTTTCCGTTTATGCTGTCGCCTGCCTGGGCCTGACGTAGCGCAGACTTCCAAGTCTGCTTGGCTTGGGCGGCGCGGAGCGCCGTCAAGCAGGTTAGGAAACCTGCGCTACGAAATGCGACAGCATCAACGAAAAAGGCCCTGACCGAGATTAACGCGAGACAGTCCGGTTCGCGTGCCACGGGCGACCCACCCGTGGACAGCGCTCCGCGCCGCACCTCTCTCCCTCGGACACATGGGCGAGGACGCCCAAGCCACACACCCCTTCCCCGGAAATATGGGCGTGACGCCCAGGCCACTCAACCCCGCAGGCTGTCCGTGTGACCTCGGTTGACAAACTGCGGTTACGCCCGACCGAGGCAGGGACATCGCCGGGACATCGCATCGCAAGCGACGCCCGCGCCAGCCGGCCAAAATTCGCAAGACCCAGTGCCCTCCGCACCCTCCGCGCCCCCGCACCCTTTGCGTCCTTTGCACCCTTTGCGCCCTTTGCGCCCTCCGCGCCCTCCCGCCCCTCCGCTGGCTTCGCAAGCGAAGCCTCTGCGTCGATCCGCGCAACGCCGGCAGGCAGGCCGTGGTATAATAAAAAATG
>JAIRTK010000227.1 GCA_031254955.1 Opitutaceae bacterium | reverse complement strand
TGCGCGGTGCTCCGGGCTTGTGGCTCCGGGGGGGGGGGGGGGGGGGGGGACGGTTGGGGGGGGGCGGGGGGGGGCGGCGGAGGGGCCATGCCAAGCGAGGCCACGGCCTTCTTTCTTCTTTCTTCGTTCTCGTTCTCGTTCTCGTTCTTCGTTCCTCGTTCTCTTTCTCTTTCCGTTTTCTCTTTCAAGCGGTGCCTCCTGGGGAGAAAGAGGAAAGAGGAAAGATAAAGAAGAAAGAGGAAAGAGAACGAGAACGAAGAACGAAGAACGAGAACGAGGGGGGGAGGGGGGAGGCGCCTGTTTGGCGCGTCTTCACGGTGTCGCGCCGGTGTTTCCTGTTTATGCGCGGGAGTTGCCGCGCGGTGCTCATTTTTCCAGCACGCGTTTGATTGTCTCGATTTCCTCGCGCCAGGCTTCGGCTCCGCCGCGTCCCGCCGCGCAAATCACGTAGGCGGGCGCGGACGGCGTGAACACCGCCCCCGGCGCAAGCTCCACCGGCGCGTCCAGCTCCAGGCGCGCGTCGGGATGCTGCCCGCCTTCCGCATCGAGCCAGAAATGAACCTGGGTGTCGCTCCCCCAGGGCGCCACGGCGCCGAAAAACAAGTCCGTCGCCGTATCCAGCCAGCAGCCCGATTGCGGCTCGCCCCACACATTCGGCGCGGACGGCGGCGGTGTTTTCCGGGAGGTGTTTTCCAGCCGGAAATAAAGTCCTTTCAAACACAGGGGCGTGTTTCCCGTGTTGCGCACGCCCACTGCCTCGGCAATGAGCCATGCGCGTCCCGCCGGTTGATACAGGCGGTGCGTCACTTCAAACGCGCAGCCGTCCGTTTCGCCGGCGGCGGTGAGCGTGAGCAGCGTCACGCCGTCGCCGGCGGCGCGCGCGGCGGCGTGCGTGACGCGGCGCGTGGCTGTCCAGCGGTTCCGTCCGTCGGCGTCGAGCGTGCGGATCATCGCGTTATACTGGCCGACCGTCCGTTCGTCGCCGGCGAGTGTCACCCGTCCCACCATTTTGTGTTTTCCTTCGCCGTAGTCATCCAGGCGGAGGCCGGTGCTCCGGGGAGGGGGACAAGGCGCCGTGTCCGCGCGTTTCGATGCGGATGCCGCGCGGTTGTTTTCCGTCGTCGGAAGCGCCGCCTTGAGCGCCACCGCCAGCGGTGGCGGCGGCTCGCGCGCCGGCGCGTCCGTCGTCGTCGGCTGCGGCGTCGGCGTCGGCGTCGGCGGTTCCAATCGGCGCGCGGCGGCCTCGCGGTGAAGGTTGGCAAACATTCCGGTCAGCGGCGCATAGGGTTCGCCGTCTTCGTTGATGAGGCCGTAGTTCGAGTCCTCCGGGTTCGCCGTGCTGACGCCCGGCGCGGGTTCGTCAACCCACATGAAGTAGTCGTAGCCGAGCAGGAAGGGCATCGCGAGCATTTCGCGCGCGAACAGGCGGCTGGCGTGCGCGCGTTGTGTTTGCGTGGGGAAACGCTGGCCGGCCCCGTGCAGGCTTGGCAGGCCCGCGTCGAGCGCGGGAAAGGACCATTCGGTGACGAGCAGCGGGCGGCGCGCGAGGGCGTGGAATGTTGCGAAGTGCGCGGCGACGGGTTCGCCGTTTTTTCCGAGGCGCGTGAGGACGCGGCCTGTGTCGAGGTCGGCCATCGGGTATACGTTGAAGGTCACCACGTCGCAGTGCCGGCCCGCGATTTCCCACACCAGGGGCGGCGTCGAGTCCGTGCCCGCGAAGCGCGCGCCGAGCACGAGGTGGTTGGGGTCGGCCTCGCGGATGGCGCGCGTGGTGATGGCGAAATACCGTTCGGCGACGAGCGCGAGAAAGGCGCGTTTCGTCTCGTTGCGCGCGGGCGCGCCGCCGGGCAGCGCGTGGAGCGTGGAGAGTTCGTCGAAGTCGCGCAGGGTGGTGCCGAAGACGGCGTTGAGCGCGGCGATGTCGCCGTCGAAACGCGCCGCGAGAAACCCGGCCAGCGCCGTCTTCGCCGTGTGCGCGGCGGGTTTTTTCATCACCGCATCGAAGAGTCCCGCCTCGCTGCCCCATGCGCGGCCCCACCAGGCGAGTTCGTTGTCAATGAAGTGGCCGAGGAGCCAGGGGTCGTCGCGCGCCGTCCGGCATTTCGCGCGCGCGACGTGCCGCGCGAACACCTCGAAGTCGGGGTGAAACACGTTGGGGAACGCCGTGCATGGGCGGCGTTCGTTTGGGGTGATGTCGCAGGCGTCGCCCGCGGCGGAGAACTGGTCGCCGATACCGAGAAACTCGCAGTGCGCCAGGCCGCGGTGCCGGAGTTGCGGGTCGCATCCGGCGCCGAGCAGCGTGAAGCCCCATTGTTTCAGGCGGCCCAGTGTCTCGTCCGCCCAAGCGGCGCGGCTGGCGTATTTTTTTTCGTTTTTCCGTCCGTGCGGCGCGTAGCCCAGCGCCTCGCACCAGTGCCCGCGAAACGAAACATGGTCCACGCCGAGCAGCACGATGCCGCGTCCGAGCGGGTCAAGCGTCCACCAGTGTCCGTCAGGCATGTGCGCGACGCGGAAAAACCCGCTCGCGCGGGCTCGGACTCCAGGCGCGACAGCGCCGCCGCCGGCGGCGTCAGTGTAAGGTGGTGGCAACGTCGGCGCGGGGGGCAACGTCGGCGCGGGGGGGGCCGCTGGCGATGTTGACGCGGATGCTGACGATGTCGGTGCGGATGCTGGCGATGTTGACGCGGATGCTGGCGGTGTTGGCGCGGATGCTGACTGCGTTGCCCAGCCGGCGTGCAAGGCGTGAAATTCGCCCGTGAATCCGCCGATGCGCAACGCGGGGCGCGCACGCGTCACCGCCGGCCCGGAGAACAAAAAACGCTGACGCAAAAGCACGCCGCCGTCCGGCCCGAGCACGGTGCCGGTGAGGCCGGAGGCATCCATTTCGAGCGCCAGCCGGTGCCGCTGGCCGAAGGCCCACGGCTGCGCGCCGCGCTCTTCGAAGGCGATGTTCAGGTTGCGTTGCGCGAGCCAGTCGCCATCGCGCATCTCGGCCAGTTCCACCGAGTGCCGGCGTCCGCGCGCCTCCGGCGCCTGCACCAACGCGAGGTGCCAGAAGTTGCCTTCGTCCTCCGCCAGCGCCACCGCCGCGATGCACCAGTCGTCGCCACCCGTCGCGCGCGGGGTGAACACCGCCTCCACGCGCACGCGCTCCGCCAACGGCGCCGCCTCGAACACCGCGAGGCCGCGCGCGAGCGCGTTTTCGCACGTCACGCCTTCCGCCCCGAACCGCCACACCAGCGGGTCGGCGAACCAGTTGTCCCTCCCCGCATCCAGCGGACGCAGCTCGATCTGCGCCGCGCTGACCGCGCCCATGGTCGCGGCCAGCCACACCAACACGTTCATGATGCGAGTCGTTGATTTTTTCATATTTTTGGAGGGGAAGGCTTTTGGACGGGAAGTAGATAAACCGCCAACGGCGGCGGCGAAACCTAAAAATGGATTCGCCGCTCTTTCCGATAAGGAGGCATGGCCAGGCAGGTTTTTGGGAGGGGTGCCGTTGTCATGACCGTCGCGCTCGTCGTGATGAGGAGGCATGGTTAGGCAGGGCTTTGGGAGGGGTTGTCAGGCTTCTCACTTCGCTCGAAACGCAACCCGCCGGCGGGCTGGGGGCCGCCCTGAGGCAGTCTGGGAAGTCTGCGCTACGGACGAGGCGGCGTGTCCCATCAGTTACGAACCGGGGTTGCGCGGAAGCAGACGGATTGTCCGGTCCGGGGAGCGCAAGCGAGACGCGTGCCAGAGTCGGCGTCTCGCCGAAGACCTTCCGGCAGCATGGCTTGAGCGGGAGACCCAAGCCGGCACGCGAGACGCGTGCGCTCCCCGGAGCACGCCGCGCGCAACCTCTGCGATTAACGGATGGAATGCGCTGCCGGTGTAATGCACTGCTGGTTCGTCGGCGTGGTCGCCCCAATCCTCGGCGTGGTTGACCTTATTGTCGGCGAGGTCGATCTTATTGTAAAAATTCCGCGTCTTTTCGCGATTTTCACGGTTAACGCGAAGCGGTTAGAGCATTTCCTGATTATTTTGACGCATCGGAAACACTCATTGGACGCGGAAGCGCCGGTAGGGAGGCCTCTCCGAGGCCTCCGTCGGGCGGAAAGGGCAGTTTGCATTTCATGGGGGATGCGAGGCGACATGGGAAAAGAGGAACGTCATGGGGGATGCGAGGCGCATGGGGGATGCGAGGCGTTTTTGCGGAGGCCTCGGAGAGGCCTCCCTACCGGCGCTCCCGCGCCTGCACGATGCCGGCCTGCGTAACATCAGTTGGTAATCTGGATAGGGTGCGCTCCTGACGCGGGGCCGTTGATCGTGA
>JAIRTK010000010.1 GCA_031254955.1 Opitutaceae bacterium | reverse complement strand
CGAATCTTCTGCGAGGCGTGGCGCAATCTCGGCGCGCGACGAGACCTCAGCGCGTGGCGCAACTTCGGCGTGGCGCGCAATCTTAGCGTGGCGCGCAACCTCGGTTTAGAGCCTTTTCGGTTTATGGTGTCGCCAACGCAAGAGGACTGGCGCGGGAGCGCCGGTAGGGAGGCCTTTCCGCGGCCGCCGCGAGAACGCGCCGATTTCCCCATAAAATGCAAACCGCCTTCTCCGCCCGGCGGAGGCCTCGGAGAGGCCTCCCTACCGGCGCTCCCGCGCCCAAGGCTCGTAGTGCTCATGGGGAAAGGGTATAACTGCTGTTACGCGGCGGCAGTGGAAGGCAGGGACGGCTCGCCGCGCCACCCGCGGTGGTTTCGGCGAAACCGCCCTATCCGAAATCCGCCGGCCCGTGTAACATCGGTTATACCATTTTCCAGTGAACATGACCCTATAGAAGCAGAGCCATGTAGGGGCTTCGCTTGCGAAGCCCGTTGTTGGTGCACGGCCTTTGCTGGTGCACGGTTATCAAGCCGGGCGTCGCAAGCGACGCCCCTATAAAAGTGTGATTTTCATTGGGAATGGGTATTACTTTTAATCGCTGCTGTTACGCGTTGCCTCTATCGTAACGCAGACTTGTAGCGCGGACTTCCAAGTCTGCTGCATGCTACACACGCGTTGCGTATTCAGCACGTGTTGCGTGCTCGGCGGGGTGGGGTCCGGGCGACGCGAGAAGCCTGACAACCTGCGCTACGACGGCGGCGCGCAACCTCAGAGTTTAATCAGGAAATGAATGCTCTAATAAAACAGGTTGCGGTCGAGGCTGCGGTATTGGATGGCCTCCAGCAGGTGCGCCGGCTCGATGCGTTCGCTGGCGGCGAGATCGGCGATGGTGCGGGCGACCTTCAGGATGCGGTCGTAGGCGCGCGCGGAGAGCGAGAGTTGCTCCATCGCTTGTTGCATCAAGTCCCCGAGCGCGGAGTCGATCGCGCAGTGTTTTCGGATTTGCGCATGTGTCATGCGGGCGTTGGCGGTGACTTTGGTGCCGGCGAGACGCGCCTGCTGGCGGTCGCGCGCGGTTTGCACGCGGTCGCGGATCGCCGCGGACGGTTCGCCGGGCGCTTCGGAGCGCAGTTCGTTGATCGAGAGCGCGGGTGCCTCGATGTGGATGTCGATGCGGTCCAGCAACGGCCCGCTGATGCGGGCGCGGTAACGCTGGATTTGCACGGGGCCGCAGCGGCATTCGTGTCTGGCGTCCCCGAGGTAGCCGCATGGGCAGGGGTTCATCGCCGCGACCAGCATGAAGCAGCAGGGCAGGGTGACTTTGCCCGCGCTGCGCGAGATCGTGACGCTGCCGTCCTCCAGGGGCTGGCGCAGCACTTCGAGCGCGGAGCGCCGGAACTCGGGCAGCTCGTCCAGAAACAGCACGCCGTGGTGCGCCAGCGAGATTTCTCCGGGGCCGGGAATCGTGCCTCCGCCGAGCAGGCCGACATCGGAGATCGTGTGGTGCGGCGCGCGCACCGGGCGCCGTCCAAACACCGCCGCCGCGCCGCCCGCGAGTGTCTGCCCGGCGGCGGAATGGATGCAGAGCACTTCCAGCGATTCGTCGAGCACGGGCGCGGGCATGATGGTGGGGATGCGTTTCGCGATCATTGATTTTCCCGAGCCGGGCGGGCCGATCATGATCAGGTTGTGGCCGCCCGCGACGGCCACTTCGACCGCGCGCCGCAGCGCGTGCTGGCCTTTGATTTCGGAGAAGTCGCCGGCTGAATCGTCTTGCGGCGCGGCGGGGCGCATCGGGCGTTCGGGGGCGAGCTGGATTTCACCGTTGAGAAAGCGGAAGGCGCGGTCGAGGGAGTCCACCGCGTAAACTTTGATGTCTTCGACCAGCGCGGCTTCGGCGGCGGATTGCGGCGGCAGGAGCACGCCTTCCATGCCGAGGCGTCTGGCGAGTCGCGCCATGGCGAGCGCGCCGCGCACGGGCCGGGTCGTGCCGGACAGGCCGAGTTCGCCCGCGATGAGAAATCCCGCGAGGCGGTCGGCCTTGATCTGGCCGGTGGCGGCGAGGATGCCGAGCGCGATGGGCAGGTCGTAGAGCGGCCCTTCCTTGCGGATGTCGCCGGGCGCGAGATTGATGGTGGTGCGCGCGTGGGGTTTTTTGAAGCCGCTGTTGCCGAGCGCGGAAAACACGCGGTCGTTGGATTCCTTGACGGCGGTGTCGGGCAGCCCGACGAGCACGAACCTGAGTTCGCCGGTTTCGCCGGAGTTGACTTCGACGTGGACGGGTTCGGCCTCAATGCCTTGGAGCGCGGCGGAATAAAGCGTGGCAAACATGGATGGGAAACGGGATGCGCGGCGGCGGCGGCGCGCCGGTGCCTGCTGTTGCTGCTGCTGTTGCCGCCGCATTCTGGCTCAACCGGAGGCGCGTCGGTCAGCCGGCGCCGTGCATCGTGCATCGTGCAGGTTTGCGCGGCGTGGTAAAGACAGGGTTTTGGGGGCGTTGCAAAAACAAACTTCACAGGGGTGCCTCAAAAAAGCATCCCAGAGGCTTGGGGGTGGAGGTGGGTAGCGGTAGTGATGGGTAGTGGTGGTGGGGAGGAGTGGTGGAGGTGGTGGGTAGTGGTAGTAGTGGTGGGTGTGGTAGTGTGTGTGGTGGAGGTGTGTGGTGTGTGTGGAGGGGGGGACGATTTACAGCGGTGTCAGAATCAAAAGGGCGGAAGAAGGAAAGAGGATGAGGAAAAGAAAAGGGAGGAGGAAGGAAAAGGGACGAGGAGGGGAAAGGGATGAGTAAAAACGCTCGCGCAAGGAGCGGCGGCGTCCCGCAGCTGGACGAGGCGAAGCCTCGCCGGTATGCGCTTGGGTTGCGCGAAAGCCCGTGTATGTGATGGGCTGCGCGAAAGGTCGCAGGTGAAGGGGCGGGCGCTCGCGTTGCTCGCGTCCGGCGGCGGGACGCCGCCGCTCCTTGCGCGGGCGCCTTACTCATCCCTTTTGTTGCTGATACCTCTTTTGAATGACACCCGGAGAGGAGGGGGTAAGGGAGAGGAGGGCGTCTTTTCATCTGTAAATGTGCGGCCAAGGGCAGTGGTGACGGGGTTACTCCGGGTTCGCTAGCAGCAGTGGTGGACGAGAGGGCAGGTCTCGAATTGGGCGATGCGGTTGCGCAGCCGGGTTTACCAGAGGCGGCGTTCACCACGGCGAATTTGCCGCAGGTTGCCAGCGGGTGCGGGCGAGGATGCGACCGAAGCGGACTTGGGCGTGGTATTGGGCGGCGCGGGCGGTGGCGGGGCGCACGTCGAGCGTGGCGTTGTCGGGGCGCGTGTCGTTGGTGCGGTAGTTTGCGCCGCGCAGCCAGGCGATGGCAGCTTGGGCGGTGGGTTCAAGCCACCAGCTGGCAGCGGCGGGGCCAGTGGGGATGCCGAGGACGGAGGCGGTGGTAGTGTTGGTGAGTCACTGGACGAGGTTCATGAGCCAAATGCAGGCCTTAACCTAAGTTTCCTGTAGATAATTGTGTCAGATGTGGTTACTCATGTTATTTTGGTTGGTTGGGTATTGTGATTGTGGTCGGGATGAGAGAAAAAGGGGACGCATGGGATGGCGTGTCCCCCATGGGGAATGCGGCGTCTTCTTTGGGAGAGAGCGCTTCCCTCGGCGCCAAAAGGACTTTCTCTCGGGAGAAATTGCGGGGCGGGGAGCGGCAGGGATGCATGCCAGCCTTGGCGGCGCGGAGCGCCGTGGCACAGGCGACTCGCCCGTGAACAGCCTCTCCCAAGACGCCGCCCCGCCCCCTGACCGGTGCCGCCACCCTCGGCGATACCGCGACGCTGACGCTGGCCCTCGCCGCCGCCAACAACAACTACTACTCGCGGACTAACTGGCATGGATAGCGAAAAAACGAAGCCGCTGCGACTCGTCGCCGCCGCCAACAACAACAACACATGGCGCATGACCTCCGACTCCACGCTGCCCCACTCCGCCCTCGGCGGCGGCGCGCGCGTCGAATTTCCAACACCCGCCGCCGCCGGCACCGCCGGCGGCTATCACACACCGACCATGACCGGCACGCCCAGTGGCCTGACCGGCGCGCTCGGCGGCATGAGCGGCACGCCTGGCAGCGCGGACGGCGCGTCCGGCGGCGCAACCAGCGCGTTCGCGATGCATGCCGACATCGCCGCCGGTGCCGCCGACTTGCTCACGATCAACGGCCCCGCGTCAGGAGCGCACCCTATCCAGATTACCAACTGATGTTACGCAGGCCGGCATCGTGCAGGCGCGGGAGCGCCGGTAGGGAGGCCTCTCCGAGGCCTCCGC
>JAIRTK010000024.1 GCA_031254955.1 Opitutaceae bacterium | reverse complement strand
CACCTGCTGGTCGAATTGGTTCACGGCCGCCGGCTACCGCGCAGCCCTTTCGGGCAAGACGCACGTCAATCCGCCCCGTGTTTTCGACTACGAACACCTCATGACGCCGAAAGCCGTATCGGAAGGCCACGACCCGGACTTCGGCGCCGTTGATGACTTCCTCGCCGACTGTGTGAGGAAAAACCAGAATTTCGGCCTCTACATTTGCTCCACCCAACCGCACGCGCCTTGGAACAAAGGCGATCCGTCCAAATACCCCCCCGACAAGCTCCAACTCCCGCCCAACTTCGTTGACACGCCAGAAACCCGCGAGGCTTACTCACGCTACCTTGCCGAAATCACCTATTTCGACGGACAAGTGGGCCGGGCGCTCGACTTGCTCGACAAGCACGGACTCGCCGGCGACACCATGGTGGTCGTCCTCACCGAGCAAGGCAGCGCCTTTCCGTTTGCCAAATGGACTTGTTACGATGCCGGCGTCACCAGCGGCATGGTTGTCCGCTGGCCCGGCCATGTGAACCCCGGCGGCACATCCGACGCCCTTGTCGAATACATCGACATTATGCCCACCTTCTGCGAAGCCGCGAAAATCAGAACGCCCGGCGACCTCGACGGACGCTCCTTCCTCGGACTGCTCAAAGGCGCGACCGGCAGGCACAAGGATTATGCGTTCTCCCTCGCAACCTCGCGCGGCCTCAACAATGGCCCCGAGTGTTATGGCGTGCGCTCGGTGCGCGGCGCCCGCCACCGCTACATCCTCAACCTCTCGCCCGGCGAAACCTTCGTGAACTGGACCACCCTTCAACCTTGGTATGAACAATGGCGGGAAAAAGCCGCCGCTGGCGACAAACATGCCGCGGGGATGGTGAAACGTTACCAGCACCGCCCCGCCGAGGAACTCTACGACGTGGAAAAAGACCCGTGGTGCCTTGACAACATCATGGGCGATCCCTCGCTCAAAGACGAACTCGCCACGCTCCGCCGGCAACTCGCCGCGTGGATGAAAGACCAAGGCGACAAAGGTCAGGCCACCGAAATGGCCGCCAAGGACCGTCTCTGGAAAAACGCCAGGGAAAACCCCGGCCGCAAAAATTGAAACCGCCCCCTGCCCCTCATTTGCCGGATCAGCCCGGCACGATTGCTCCATCACGCGCGCCGGCCCGATGAAAACCGCCCTCCCCATACTCCCCGCATTTGCAGTTCTCGCCGCGGCCTCTCCCGCCGTTTCCGGCATTCCGCATTCCCAGCGACCCAACATCATCGTCATCCTGTCCGACGACATGGGTTTTTCCGACATCGGCTGCTACGGCGGGGAAATCCGCACTCCCGCGCTCGACAAACTCGCCGCGCGCGGCCTGCGCTTCACGCAATTCTACAACGGCGCCCGCTGCTGCCCCTCGCGCGCCTCGCTCCTCACCGGCCTCTACGCGCACCAAGCCGGCATGGGCCACATGATCGCCGACCAAAACCTCCCCGGCTACACCGGCTCCATCCGCGACAACTGCATGACCATCGCCGAAATGCTGCGCCCCGCCGGATATTCCAACTACGCTGTCGGCAAATGGCACGTCGCCCGCGGAGTGGAGGAACGCCGGAACTGGCCCCTCCAGCGGGGCTTTGAGAAGTATTACGGCACCATCGTCGGCTCCGGCAGTTATTACGACCCCGCCACGCTCTGCCGCGACAACACCCTGATCACGCCCCTCAACGACCCCGAATACCAGCCCGCCAACGGCAAATTTTATTATACCGACGCCATCGCCGACAACGCGGTCCGCTACCTCCGGCAACACTGTCGCGATAACCCCGGGGCCCCTTTTTTCATGTATGTGGCCTTTACCGCCGCGCATTGGCCCATGCAGGCGCCGCCCGGGGACATCGCGAAATACGAAGGCGTTTACGACAAGGGTTACAACCCCGTCCGCGAAGCCCGCTTCAAACGCGCCATCGAACTCGGCATCCTCCCGCCCGAAACCGAACTCTCCCCGCCCGACAACGCCGGCTGGAAAAACGTGAGGGACAAAAAATGGGAAATCCGCTGCATGGAAGTCTATGCCGCCATGATTGACCGCATGGACCAAGGCATCGCGCGCATTGTCGCGCAACTCGAAGCCAGCGGCCTGTTCGACAACACCGTCATCATGTTTCTTCAGGACAACGGCGCCTGCGCCGAACCCGTTGGCCGCCAGCCCCGCCCCGCCGGGGATGCCCGCGCAAAATACGAACCCCTCGGCGCCGATGATTTCCAGCCCAAGGCCCGCCCGCCCAACATGCAAACGCGCGACGGCCGCCCCGTGCGCACCGGCGCCGGCGTCATGCCCGGCCCTGAAGACACCTACATCGCATGTGGACGCGACTGGGCCAACGTCTCCAACACACCGTTTCGTGAATACAAACACTGGGTTCACGAAGGCGGCATCAGCACACCGTTCATCCTAAGCTGGCCCGCCGGAATTCCCGCCGCGCTCGAAGGCTCCTTCAATCGCACGCCCGCACACATCATCGATATCGCCGCCACTTGCGTTGACCTCGCCAACGCCAAATACCCTGTCAAACGCCGCGACACCGCCCTTGCGCCGCTCGCTGGCATCAGCTTGCGTCCCGCTCTCACCGGCGCGCCTCTGCAACGCCCCTCGCCCATTTTTTGGGAGCACGAAGGCAGCCGCGCCGTGCGCGACGGTAATTGGAAACTCGTTGCCAAAGGTGCCCACGCCCCATGGGAACTCTACGACATGGCGGCCGACCGCAGCGAGCTTCACAACGTCATCGCACAACACAAGGACATCACCACGCATCTCTCCGACGCGTGGGAAAAATGGGCTCTCGATGCCAAAGCCAAACCTTGGCCTTGGGACGAAAACAAAAACAACTAATCCGGCGGCAAAAACAAGCACACCGACAAAGCCGTTGGCCAACACCGCAACTCCCGCGTCCAAAAATCGTCTCGGTAATTTTATATCAAACCATCCTCAAACCTATGCGCGCAATCACCCGCTTCCTCACCGGTTTGCCCGCCGCCGCCATCGCCGTTTCCCGCCATGCCCATCTTGCTTCAGGCCCGTCACCAGTTCGCCGACACGGTCGTCCGCTATCAGGCGCCGCACGACAATCCCGGCGCATGGGGGCTTTCGCTCGTGCCGGCTTCTATGGAGGAAAAACTTTCCGCGCCGCGCGAATGGCTCGACACGCCCGCGGTCCTCAGTCTGCCCGCCGCGTTCCAGCCCATCCGCGCCTGGGAGGTCGCGCCGCTGGTCGCCTTGCATCGCCGGGGCGACGCATTGCCGCCCGCCTTTGCGAATGGGCGCACCCTGCTCACCTCGCCAAGCGCGCAAACACTTTCCGTCCGCGAACAGGTTGTCCTGTGCGAAAACGACGGAGCGCGGCGCGTTACCACGCTCCGCACCACGCTGGCCGCTCCGGACAAGCTTGTCTGCGTGCATGACTTCGCGCACCGTGATGGCGACCTCGCGTTCCGCGTCCGCGTGACCCTTCGCAACGACGGCTCCGCACCCGTCACGCTCGACTTCGCAACCTCGTTCAACCTCGGCGGCATCACGCCGTTCGCGCCGGACGACGCGCCCGGGCGCCTGCACCTGCACCGCTTTCGTTCCGCTTGGAGCGCCGAGGCGCGGCATGAGAAACGCGCCGTCGAAGAGCTTCATCTCGAGCGTTCATGGACGGGACACGGTGTGCGCGTCGAGCGCTTTGGACAGACGGGCTCCATGCCGGTGAACGGCTGGTTTTCATTCGCGGCCGTGGAGGACGCCGCCGCCGGCGTGGTCTGGGCGGCGCAGCTCGACGCACCCGGCTCGTGGCAGATGGAACTGTTGCGCCGCGCGGACCAATTCATACTCGCGGGCGGACTGGCCGACCGGCTCTCCGGCGAGTGGTCCGTGACGCTGCGGCCCGGCGAGGCGCTGGAACTGCCCGCCGCGTCGCTTGCCGTCGTCGCCGGCACGCTGGACGATGCGTGCGACCGGCTGACCGCGCTGCAACGCGCCGGCGCCGACGAAACACCGGCGCCGGCACCGGCGGAGCGCGCGCTGCCGGTCATCTTCAACGAATGGTGCTCCAGTTGGGGTGCGCCCACACACCAGAATCTCACCGCGCTCGCCTCCACGCTCGCGGCGCAAACCGGCGATGCCGTGCGTTACCTCGTCATCGATGACGGCTGGGCCGATCGCCCCTCCCGCGGCTTCCAGCAAAACGGAGACTGGCTGGTGAACCGGAGCGCGTTTCCGGACGGGCTGCGCGCCACCGCCGACGCCATCCGGGCTTATGGGTTTGTGCCCGGCATCTGGTTTGAGTTCGAGGCGGTCAATCCCGGCTCGTGCGCATGGCACGAGACGGCGCACCAGCTCCACCGCGACGGCGCGCCGCTTCAGGTCGGCAACCGCCGCTTCTGGGATTTCCGCGACCCGTGGGTGCATGATTTTCTGGCGGAGCGCGTCATCGCGCTGCTGCGCGAAAACGGCTTCGGCTACCTCAAAGTCGACCACAACGACACGCTCGGCCCCGGCGTGGACGGGCCGGAATCGCCAGGCGAGAATCTTCGCCGGCACCTCGCGTGCGTGCGACATTTCTTCTCCAAGCTTCGCACGGAAGTCCCCGGGCTTGTCATCGAGACCTGCGCCTCCGGCGGTCACCGCCTCGAACCCTCCTGGCTTGCGCTTTCGGCGCTTGGCTCGTCCTCCGACGCCCACGAGACGCCCGACATCCCCATCATCGCCGCCAATCTCCACCGCCTCATCCTGCCGGCGCAGTCGCAGATCTGGGCCGTGCTGCGCGCCGCCGATTCGCGGCAACGGCTCGCCTGGTCGCTTGCGGCCACGTTTCTCGGTCGCATGTGCCTGTCTGGTGATGCGCGGCAGTTCGACGACGGCTGTTGGGGTTTTATCCGGGAAGCCCTTGCGACCTATCATGCCGCGGTGCCGCTCATTCGCGACGGACGCTGGCGGGCACGCCGGGAATGCACGGCTTCGTGGCAGCATCCGCAAGGCTGGCAGATTGCCACCGCCTGTGATGAGGCCATGAAAAATCTGCTCGTTGTCTGGCATCGTTTTTCCGGCATCCAGCAGGCGGTCCGTCACCCGTTTCCGTCGCCCGGCGCGTGGCGGCTGGCGCGTGAGTTTTCCGAACATCCAGCCATCACGCTTGCGGCGGAAGCGTTCACATTGGCCGAAACCCGGGAGTGGACGGGCGGGGTGGCGTTGCTGACGCGTGAAAAATAATGAACACATGGCGATTCGCAGTTCAGCCGAAGGTTTCGTCTTATCATGAGCAGTCCGCCAAAAGTATTTCATATAATGGATGATCAGATTCGCTTGATCGCTCACCTTTATCACGTGAAAGGCATAAACCAGTATCGACTGGCAAAACATTTGAATATTACGCAGTCCAGTGTTTCCCGCCTGCTGTCCGTGGCGCGTGAGCGTGGCATCGTGCGCACCATCGTCGCCGATTACGATTCCCGTAATCGCGAGATGGAGGCAAGGCTTCGCACCCGGTTTGGGCTCGATCCCTCGATAGTTGTCAAGACATCGGAGCGATTTTCACCGGAAATATCACGCGATATCCTTGGTATGTTCGCCGCAAGCGAAATCGAATCTTTTGCCCGATCAAATAATATCATCGCAATCGGCACTGGGCGCACTGTCCGGGAATTGGTCCGTCACTTTCCCGCGTCCAGAAACAAACATATCAGAATCGTTCAAGCCATCGGACGCGCGGGCGCCACTGTGTGCGATTATGACGCGCAGGAAATCGGTCGCGTTCTTTCGCAAAAACTCGGCGGCAGTTTTATCACGATGAACACGCCGGCTTATATGGGTACGAAGGAAATCCGCGACACGCTTCGCGCCAGTGAGCAGATTCGCCTGGTCACTGCCTGCCTTAACCAGGCCAGTCTCGCCATTGTCGAAATCGGTGCCCCCTGTCATTCGGTGTTTATCGAGCGAGGACTATTCAAGCCGGAGGATATTGCCGGGTTGAAATCCGCCGGTGTTGTTGGTGAAATCGGGGGACGATTCTACGACGATGACGGCAGGGAGTGCGACACCCAATGGCGTGACCGGGTGATGAGCATTGAACTTGACCGGCTTGCCAGAATTCCGAAAGCCATCGGCGTGGTTGCCGGCTTTAATTGCCCTGCCGCCATCCGGGCCGCCATCAACGGCGGTTTTATCAAGGGAATTGTCATTGATGAATCAGGTGCACGCGCACTGCTTGAGACCAACCTCCGCACTGGCCCGGTGCAGTCCGTCCGATAAACTATGCCATATGAAAGCAACAAAATATACAATTGGACTGGACCTCGGGGATCGAAGCCACGCGTATTGCGTGTTGGACGAAAACGGAAAGATAATGGAGGAAGACAAAATCGCGAACACGCGCGAAGCGCTTGAAGCATTGTCGAAAATCCCCGCCCCAAGCGCGGGGTATTGAATAAAAAACCGCATTCAACTCACTCCGGGGTTCCTCCCAACAACCTGCCCGCTACCCTGCCCTGCAAGAACCGCTCGACGGCCCCGCGCATGGGGCGCGCGCCAAGGGTTTTGTGAAAACCGGCCCGCAAAATCGCCTCCACTTCGTCAGGCGTGATTTTCAAGTCATGCCCAAGTCCGCGCAGTCGAGCCAGTTCACCCGCGATCATGCTCTCGCAAATCTCCCTTTGCACCGCATAAGACAACCGCGCAAACACCACCTTTTCCGTCATGCGCCCCACCAGTTCGGGACGCAGTGTTTGATTTACCCGCGCCAATACCGTACGCTCGATGCTCGCGAACGGCGCGGACTGCATCCGCATTACTTCCGCCGCGCCAATGTTCGATGTGCACACAATATAATATCCCGAAAGGTTCTTCCGCTCGCCACTTGCCAGCGTGATGCTCGCGTCATCCAAAATCTGCAAAAACAAGTCCAATACCAGCGGATGAGACTTCTCGATTTCATCAAACAAAAGCGTCCCGCCATTGCCGCCGCCACCGCCGCCATGCGCGGCCTCCGCCTTCGCCAGTGCCCGGCCCAGCAAGCCGATGTCCCCGCCCTTCTCACCAATCAACTTCTCGACCGAGGTTTGATTTTGGTATTCCGACATGTCAAAGCGCAACGGCTTCGCCCCACCGAACAAATACCCCGTGAACGCATTCGTGATCTCGGTTTTGCCAGTGCCTGTCGGACGGACGACACACTGCCTATAATAGCAACGAAACGGTAAGGATTCATTATCGTTATCATCCCTGCCACGGGCGGGACATGGAAGTGGTCAGGCATCACAAAAAAACGTCCGTGTATTACGTGCGGCTGGAGGACGGGACGAGTCTTCCGGTGCCCGGGTGGATGACCGACGCGGGCCATTGCGCGCGTTTCGAGGAAACCAGGTGTCCGCGCGTATCGTTGGAGGCGCTGCGCCGTCTGGATTGCCTGCCCGCCGATTGCGCGGGGCAATGGGCGGCGCATGAAACCGCCCTTGTTGAAAAGAAATCCGCGCGGCGACGCGGAAGCGTTGCAGCGGCAATTCGAGTTCGAGCCGGCGCCCGCGCGGATCGTCCCCGCAGTGCCGATTTGCGCGCAAACGCTCGGACTGCTCGCCCAACTGCTTCTGGATGTCTCCAAAAGTCCCCCGGGCGCCGGCTCCGCCCAAAATCCTCCGGCGCACTCCCGCGCATCAAACAACCACACGCAAAATGAATGCTGACAAACTCACCGAGAATCATCGGCGGCGCATGGCCGTCGTTTACGTGCGCCAGTCAACCGCCACGCAGGTGCTCCACAGCCACGAGAGCCGCCGCCGCCAGTATGCGCTGCGCGAGCACGCCGAGCGGCTCGGCTTCGCGACGGTGCGGACCATCGACGAGGACTTGGGGCGCTCCGGCAGCGGACTCGACGAACGGCCCGGCTTCGCGCAGTTGCTTGAGCTGGTGTGCCGCGGGCAGGTCGGGGCGGTTTTCGCGCTGGAAGCCTCGCGGCTGGCGCGTAACAACCGCGACTGGCACCTGCTCGTGGACCTGTGCGCGATGAGCGCGACGCTGGTGATCGACCACGACGGCGTCTACGACGCGCGCTTGCTCAACGACCGTTTGCTGCTTGGACTCAAGGGCACGATGAGCGAGTTTGAACTGGGACTGTTGCGCCAGCGCGCGCAGGAGGCGCTGCGCCAGAAGATAGCGCGCGGCGAGGTGCTGCACCTGGCGCCGGCCGGCTATGAGCGCACGCCGGACAACCGCCTCGAAATGAGCGCCGACGAGCAGGTGCGGCAGTCCATCCGCGAGGTCTTCGCCTGCTTCCGGCAAACCGGCAGCGCCCGCCAGTCCCTGCTCAAACTGCGCGAGCGCGGCGTGCGCCTGCCTAGTCGCGGGGACTGCGGGGATGTCGTCTGGCGCGCGGCGTGCATGAGCCGGGTGATTTGCATCCTCAAGCACCCGGTTTACGCGGGGGCGTATGCCTACGGGCGCACCACGCAGCGCGTCCACGCCGGCCCGGACGGGCGCGCCCGGCGCACCGGCGGCCATGCCCGCGCGCGCGAGGAATGGAGCGTGCTGCTGCACGACCGCCACCCCGGCTACATCACGTGGGCCGAATACGAGGCGAACCAGCGCGCCCTGGCTGAAAACCTCTCCGCGCACGGCCGGACGCGCACGGCGGTCAAGGACGGCGCGGCCCTGCTCGCCGGCCTGGTGCGCTGCGGCCACTGCGGGCGCATGCTCTTCGTGAGTTATCGCGGGCGCGGTGGACTGAGCCCCGCCTACCAGTGCCGCGGAGGCATGAACACCCACGGAGGCCGGGCCTGCTGCAACGTCGGCGCCCGCCGGCTCGACGAGGCGGTGAGCGCGCAGGTGCTCGCGGCGCTGCAGCCCCACGCCATCGATGCGGTGCTGCTGGCCGAAAAGCAGGCCGGGGAGGAGCACAAGCGCCGGGCGGACATGCTGCGCGCCTCGCTGGAAAAAGCCCGCCACGAGGCCGGCTGGCGCCGGCGCCAGTTCGAGGCGGTCGATCCCGGAAACCGCCTGGTGGGCGCCGAGCTTGAGAAACGCTGGAACACGGCGCTGCAGGAAATCGAACGGCTCGAACAAGCCGCCTCGTCCATCGTGGCGGAGCCTCCGCTTGACGACGCCCAGGCCGCGCGGCTGCGCGCGCTCGGCGCCGGGCTCTCCCGCGCGTGGAGCCATCCCGCCGCGCCCGCGAGGCTTAAAAAACGCATCCTGCGCGCCCTGGTCGAGGAGGTCATAATCCGTATTTGCAATACGGATACAGACGGGGGCGCCGCGCAGGCGGGCGCCCGCCTGCATGCCGAGGCCGTCGTGCACTGGGCCGGCGGCGCGCACACCGTCCTGCCACCGGTAAAGAAAAACCGGCTCGTGCGCGGCGTCCCCGTCGTGGACGCCGCCGGGGTGATCCGCCAGCTGGCCGGCGAATGCACCGTGCAGCAAATTGCGGCGATCCTCAACCGCAACGGCAGCCGCGCTGCGGATGGCGCCTGCTGGCGGGCGCACAACGTGGCGGAAATCCTCCGGGAGCACGGGATGGGCGCGCCTACAAGCAAGCGCAAATGGCCGACGCTGCAGCAGGCCACCGCGCGGCTCGGTGTCGCGCAAAAAACCCTCCGCCGCCTGATCGGCCACGGCCTGCTCAAGACCCGGCAGGTGATCCGCTTCGCGCCGTGCTTTGTCGATCCGCAGGACCTGTGCTCGGCGCGCGTGCGCAAACGGATGGATCAGCTCAAGGCCACGGGGCGCACCGGCTTGCCATCCGCGCCGCGCTCGCAAACCATCCAGCTTTCCCTCCTATGATCCATACAACACACGAAAAGATGTGCAGTGTGTCTCCTGTCCGGTCGAGCCCGAGCATGGACGCGGCGACACCGCGCCACTCGCCGCGCACCACATGGCCGTCCATGTAGTAATCGCCCGTCGCCAGATGCTCGCGAAAATACCCCTCCGCGTTGGAAAGATTCAACTGCGGCTTGGCCGTCAGCATGATGGCTCCTCCCTCGCGACACGCGCGCGGATAATGCGGACAGGCCGCGCCCACCCGGAACGCACCTGCGTTCTTTTTGAGCACCACGCATCTCCCCTTGCCTCAGTCGGCAATGATTTTTTCAGGACTTTCATGGACCCGCATCCTACCGGTGCGGCGCGAATCAAAATAGTGGACGCCGCGATGCCGTGTTTGCCCGGATTACGCGATATTCAAAATATGGTGACAAGGTAGGCATCCGCCCCCGTCCGACCTGTACGAACTCGTGCCACGCCCCTGCGTCCCTTGTGCCGCGGCGCGACCTCGTGAGGCGCGGGGATGCATTGGCGCACGGGCGGGGAGCCAGAACGGCGGCGGGCGGAGGCGGGGTCGTGGGGTTTTGTACACCGCCAGTGAAGCGGCGGCCCTCTTTTTTGCGCGCCTCCACCCGCCGCCGTCCATGCTCCCCTGGCACAAGATATTACTTCACGGCTCCGCGCTTTTTAAAAATAGGGCAACTCCAACACAGCCGCGTCCTGTTACCCTTACTTCTCATTCAAACAGGCAGGCCTCATTTGAGGCTTCGTGCGGGCCATTCCTTTCGCCACCGCCTTTGCTGTCCTGTTAAGCGGTGGGGGTAGGGATTTCACATTTTAGGAGGAGAAGAAGAGCTTTGTAATATTTTATTTAC
>JAIRTK010000553.1 GCA_031254955.1 Opitutaceae bacterium | reverse complement strand
GTCATTGTGGTTGTGGCTCTCGCTGTTGTGCCCGCCCTTGGCGGCGAAATAAAAACCGGCGTCGGAGCCTTCGGTTTCTCTCGCCGCGGCCACTTGCAAATCCGGGAGCCACACCTCGCCATAAAGCGGCGCGCCCGGCGGCGTGGCCTCCATTTCCGCACGCGAGAACAAATCGTGGAAAATCCGCGCGTAATGCGCGCGCCTGGGGCCGCGCCAGTGGACGGTGGCACGGCCGAAGCCCGCCATGCCGGCGTCGCCAATGTCCCGCCCGAAGCGCCAGACCAGCGTGCCGTCCGAGGATATCCTCGGCCCCGCGTCGGCAAAATTGATGGCATGCTTTGTCTTGTCGCTGATTTGGACGCGCGCGATGTATTTGAGCATGTTTTGTATTTTTTCGTTTTTATACAAATCGGCGAATGCGTCGTTCGTGGCCGAATTGAGCAGGACAAGGCTGTCATAAAGCGAGCCGCAGGCGACGCCCCAATAGCCCGGCCCCTCGTCGCAGCCGCCGTCCTGCGGATACGGCGTCAGAAAATAATCCAGTGTCTCCAGTATTTTCGCGACGTGCGCGGCGCGCGCGGCCTCGTCCTTTTCCACCAGCAGCGCGCTGGCCAGCCAGTTTGAGCAAATCCACGGGTTCCAGTTGTTGGTGCCGGTCATCCAGCCGTGTTTCCTGTGTTTTTTGGGCAGCATCACCGGTTGCAGGATGCGGCGGGTGATCTCGGCGTGGATGCGCGCGCGGATTTTCGGCGAGACCGCGTCGAGTTTTTCGCCGAGAAAATAATCCGTCCACGCCAGCAGTTCCGAGGTGGTGGCGGCGAACAGGTCAACAAACGGATCGCCGACATCCATCAGGCCGTCCCTCTCGCGTATGTGCGCCGACACGCCCCACCACGACTCCTCGCAAATGGTCCAGATGCCGTTTATAATCTGGTCCATAAAGCGCCCTTTGTCCTCCGCCAGCTCGGCGACGAGCAGCGCGGCCAGCGTGGCGCGGCGCTGGAAACTGACGCGCTCGTAATGCGTGCGGTTGCCGGTGCGCACAAGTTCCAAAGACAGCGTGGCCGGCAGCGCGGGCCATTTGAAGCCGATGTTTTGCTCCGCGTGTTTTATATAACCGTCGAGCAGCCGGCGGTCGGCCTTTTCCCACGCGGCGCGGTCGCCGGCGCGCGGAAACGGCGTCCACTGGTCGCGCGGAATGAGGCGGTCCCGGAGTTGTTCCGCGGTGGCGGCGCCGGCGAGCAGGCCCGGCGCGGGCGCGGCGGGCGGCGGCGCGGCGGGTGCGGGCGCGTTTTGCGCCGCCAGTGCCGCCGTCGCGACGGCATGAAGGGCAATCAGGATGATGATTTTTTGCATGGTGGAAATGTATTCACGGTTTTATTGCACGGCGCAATTCACTGCCCGTTTCTGATAAAAGAATAAAGAATAAAGAATAAAGAGGAAAGAGGAAGGAGGAAGGAGGAAAGAATAAAGAGGGAATGGCGCGGTTTTGAATCGCGTCCTTTATTGCGTGGGAGGGATTTTTATGGTTTGCCGCCCGGCCTTGAGCGGGTATTCGCGGTTTTTCCAAACCAATACGCCGTCGGTGCCGGGCGGCAGCGCGAGCGTCGCCTCCAGCGCGCCGGCATGGTCCTCGCGATACGACGCGGAAATGTCACCGTCGGGGTGCGGCATGGCGCCGGACACGTTTTTCAAGCCGCACAGGGCGGGGGCGACACGGATTTTTTTGAAACCCGGCGCGGCGCTGTCGATGCCCAGCAGGATGCGGAACAATTCTATGTTCGGACTCGCGCCCCACGCGTGGCAGTCCGAGCGCGCGGGTTCCGGCATTTCCGCCCACGTGGTCAGCCCCAGCGCCATCTGGTCGCGCCAGATTTGCAAATTATCCAGCAGGCGGTCGCCCAGCCCGGCCTTGTGCATCGCCTGGTGCAAATAGTAGCGAAAATAAATGGTGGCCTGCGTGACGGTCTTGTTTTCCAGCACGCGGTCCATCAAGCCGGCGGCCTCGCCGCCGGTGACTATTTCCGCCAGCACGGCCAGCGTGTTGACATGCTGCGACCAGGAATTTTGCGCACGGGTGTCGGCGAACATTTTCCGCTCCGCGTCCCAATACTTTGCGCGGATGGTTTTGCGCATGGCGCCGGACATGTCCTGATAATGCCGCGCGATGGCGGCGGCGCCGAAGGCGCGCTCCATCTCGGCGGCGTCGTCGAGCGCCATGATAAACAGCAAATCCTGAAAGGCCGAGCCGCCGTCTTTTTCGCGCGGCGGCTCGCCGCCGTTTTTGAAGCCCGCCGCCCAGTCCGCGAAAAACCAATACGGCACGCGCGCGAGGCTGCGGTCGGGTTTCATATAGTGCTCAAAAAATGAAAGGACGCCGCGCCACGCCGGCAGCAGTGTTTTCAAATACTCCTCGTCGCCGCGATACATCCAGTAGTCATGCCCCATGCAAATCCAGAAGAGCGAGAACGGCGGGATGAATTGATGGATGGACGACGGATAGCGGCTCATGGTGAGGCCGTCGGGCGCGATGGAGCGCCGCCCCTGCTCGATGGCGGTTTTGACCATGCGCGCGTCGCGGGTGTTATACATTGTGATCATGGCCTGAATGCGCGTGTCGCCGAAATACTGGAGCTGCTCGTAATAGGGGCAATCCATGTAACTTTCGTTGGCGCAAAGGCGCGCGGTGCGCCAGCCGATGTCGAGCATGGTGTTTAATTCGGGGCGCTCCGGCGCGGAAAAGGTGTATGCGGCGCGGAAGGGATAGGCGGCAAACGTGCCGGTGATGTCCTTCAGTACCAGCGGCTCCGCGGCGGTGCGGACGCGGAGTTCGACATAGCGCCACGTGCGCCACCACAACGGCGTGAAGACGCGCCCGGCGCCGCCGTCGGCAATATATTTGTCCTCGCAGCCGATGAAAATTTTGCCGCGCGTCTCGTCGCGGTGTTGCTTGGGATATAATTTGTAGGACTTGGTGGTGGCCTTGAGATTGTTTTCATGCAACGCCTCGGCGTAACCGATGATAATCTCGGCGCCCGCGCCGCCGTCGAGGTGGAGATTGAGATAACCGGTGGTGAGCGCGCCGTTGTCCAGCAGCAGGCGGGCGGTGGTGTTGGCGGGAATGATACTGGCCGCAGTGCGCGCCGGAAAACCCTCCGGCACGGCGACGCCCGACGCCTCCGCGACGCGCGCGAAACGCTCCTCCCGGCGCTCCATTTGCGGGATGGGCGAGGGCGTCAACTGGCGTCCCGGATAATCGCGCGCGCCTTTCATCGCGCCCTGCTGCCCGGCGCGGGCGGCGGGCCAGCGGGAGTCGTCGAAATCCGTCCGCTCCCAGCCCCACGGCCAGGCGGCGGCGTTCACGCATTCGCCGGGGCCTGCCGCCCAGTAGCCGAGCACCTTCCATTCGGTCCAGGGCGAGCAGGCGGTGTTTTTGAGGCAACGCCACGAGGCGCCGGTGTTGACGGCGTGCTCGGCGGCGGTGTTGCCCTGCATGATAAAACCGGTCTGGCCGAGGCTCATTTGCGCGGCGGGTTTTTTGTCGGCGTAATTCCACACCACGGCGGCGAGCGTGTTTTTTCCGGCGGCGAGCAGCGGGGCGATGTCGAGCGTCTCGAAACTCCAGTTATATACATCGCAGCGCGCCGGGCCGAGCGAGGCGAGCCGTCCGTTCACGTAGAGTTTGTAGCGATTGTCCGCCGACACGTGGACAATGAATGTTTCCGGCGCCTGGTTGAGCGAGAAGGTTTTTCTGAAATGATAAACACCGTAGGCCGCCGGCGGCTCGCCGGGGACATCAATCCAGCGGGCCGGCCAGCGATTTTCCTGCAAATCTGGATGCACCAGCGCGGCGTTGAACCCCGGCAGATGGATTTGCGCGGGCAGCAAACCGGCGGCGCAAATGAAAAACAGAAACAGGGGAAACGCATGCGCGGCGCGGCGGCTTTGGATAGTATTCATGGTGGTCGGGAAAGTTCCGGGGCAGCTTGCCGCGTCCGGGGCCGCCGGTCAACCGCGCGGGGCGAATTGACGGCGGTAATTCGCGGGCGTGCGCCCGGCCAGGCGGACGAACGCCCGATGAAACGCCACCGCGTCGCCATAGCCGGTTTTGCCCGCGATTTCCTTGAGCGTCCCCCGTGTCTCCCGCAGCAGGCGCCGGGCCTCGTTCATGCGCAGGCGCAGCAGAAACGCCGAGGGGCGTTCGTTGAATGCGGCCATGAAAAGCAGCCGGAAATGCGCGGTGGAATAACCGGCGCGCCGCGCCAGCTCGTCCACCGTGAGCACGCCGCCGCGCGTGCGTGCCCAGGCCATGATTTGATGCAGGCTTTCCGCGCTGGATGTTTCCTGCGGCGGGCGCGATGGCGCGGCTTGCAGGAAACGCCCCAGCAACAACGTCAGTTGCGCCGCCCGCAAAGCGGTGTTCACGGCGTTTGCGGGCCGGGTGGCGAGTTCCATCGCGCGCGCCACATCGCGACCCACGGAGTTTGCATTGGGGCCGGCGAGCAGGGCGAATCCCTGCTTCCTGCCCGCCCACGCGCGCAGCACGGCGTTTTCGGAATCGACCGGCTCCTCCAGCGCGAAATGCTGCACGGACGCGCGGACGCGCCCGCCTCCGGCGGCGCCGCCGGAAAACGGCGTGTGCGGAAATATCAGCACGCTTTCCCCTGATTTCAGAAAACACTCCGGCGAGCCGTCCACGCGCAGCCGCAGCCGGCCCGCGTGCACGTGCAGCAAATCAAAATGCGGCCACGCCACCGGCGCGATGGCGTGCCGCCGGTCGAACTGGCCGTAACTGTGCAGCAAGAGGCGCAGCATGAGGTTAGTATCAAGAGATCGGCGTTTCTATCTATTAAAAAATGGAGGCAGTCCTTATTGAGTACACTTCAAACCGAGGCCATGCCCTCTTTCTTCTTTCTCTCCCGGGCGGCGCCACTGGGGGAGAAAGATAACGATAAAGAGGAAAGAAGAAAGAGTCTGGACGCACGGCCTCATTTTGAATCGCACCCGTCCGTAGTATCAAAATGGAGCCGGCTTCTGGAATTCGGAAATAGCAATCAATCCCACCCCGGCCAACATCGCGTCGCATCCGCCGGCACGCCGGAGGACGTGCGGGGCGAGGTCTTTTCGCGTCTCGAACTATTCAGGGGGGAAGGCGGTTTCATCCTCGCGCCCGCCCACAGCGTGCAGCCCGACGTGCCGGTTGAAAATATCATCGCGCTGTATGACGCGGCCCGGAAATCCAACACACGCCGAGCGGCACAGTCCTGACAGGAAAATTTTGCACTCATGGTTCCTGGTCTTACTGTAACAATTCGACAGGCTAGATATATCTGGAAAATTGGCACTAGATACGGGGGTTCGGTGCATTGTCATGCACTTGCTATAAAACCACAATCAAGTCCCTCATACTCATGCACTCCAGATACGAGCATCCTGTCTTCGCTCGGATGATGGGCGGCGTTTTTCTCGCCGTCGTTTCAGCGTCATCCGGTTTTTCCCAAGCCGTCAAAAATGACACTGTCGTTAACGAGCCTGCCCCGGTTCCCGCCAGCCGGTTGTCCTGGACCGGGGTGGGGGGGGGGGGGGGGGGGGGGGGGGGGGGGGGGGGG
>JAIRTK010000342.1 GCA_031254955.1 Opitutaceae bacterium | reverse complement strand
GTTGATAAAGGGCGGGATTGGAATACCGGGAGGGCGAGGGCGTGTGCATAAGGGAGGAACGGACGGTGAAAGGAGAAGAGTGAAAGGCAAACAGGGAAGAAAAAAACGGCGCAGTCTGCGCGGGCATCCGCCTTTCCGCAAGCATGACGCGAGGTTGACGGTTGGAATGGGGATGCGCTGCAAACCGAGAGCACGTCTTTTTCCCTCCCCTTCCTCATTCTCGTTCTTCGTTCTCGTTCTCGTTCCTCGTTCTTCGTTCTCTTTATCTTTCCTCTTTCTCTTTCTTCTTTCTTCTTTCTTCTTTCGCCCCGGACGGTGCCGCCGAGGAGAGAAAGATAAAGAGAAAGAGGAAAGAGAACGATAAAGAGAACGAGAACGAGGAACGAGGAACGAGAACGAGAATAAGGGAAGAGGGAGGCGGAAGGCATCTGCGGCCTGACACAAGGTCAGGCACTACGAAATCCGCCGCTCCGCGTAACATCAGTTCAATAAAAAGAAATTCGCCTGCATCCACATCGACGATCACGGCGCGACGTGGACGACCGCCGGCGCAAGGAGCGGCGACGTCCCGCCGCCGGACGCGAGCAACGCGAGCGCCCGGCACACACGGGCGTTTGCGCAGCCCCAACGCACACGGGCGAGGCTTCGCCTCGTCCGGCGACGGGACGTCGCCGCTCCTTGCGCCAGCGCCTTGGAATGACACGACTTTGAATCGCACTCCTCCTTTCGGCAGTCGTGAAAAAATTCGGCTCACCAGCTGCCGCCGACGCCGACAGCAGCCCGGCTCCGCCGCCGACCAGTCCGCCCCCGCCGCCGGCCAACCCGCCGCCGCCGGCGAAAAGCGGTGTCGCCGCTTCGCTCTGTCACCACACTCCAAATCAGGCTGCCCGGCGAGTAGCGAGCAACGAGCAGTAAGGCAGGCCTCGCTCTGCCACAACGCCCCTGTCAGGCTGCGCCTCTTTATTATCGTTTTGGGCGAAAAAGGGTGTCACTCCATCCGCTCGGGATTCTGGAGCTGCGCGCCGAGGGTCACGGAGGCCTTGCCGGGACGGCGTTTGATGATGCGTTGGAAAAACATGTTGTTCGGCACCTGCACCAGCGAGCCGTCGTCGTTTTCGAGCGTCGTATACATGAAATTCAGGTTCACGACGCGGCCTTTGATGGCGGGTTCCATGAACTCGATTTCGTCGCCGATTTCAAAGGGATGCGTGAACAGGATGATCATCGTGCAAAGCGCGTTGCTGAGCACGCTCCACATGGCCACGAAGCCCACCGCGACCATCGCCATCGCGGCGGAAATCATCGTCCAGATGCCGCCCAGATCGACGCCCAGCGCGCCCATGATGAACACGGCGCAGATGGCGACGACGAGCATCTTCATGACGCGCTTGGCGGCATCCACAAACGGGAAGTGAATCCTCGGGCCGACAAGGCCGATGAGGCGGCTTGTCACCACATGGATGACAAACCCGAGAAAAATGATAAAAACGACCAGCAGCCATCCCCGCATGTGGGTGACGGTTTCGACGCTTTGGTGGAGAAAGGCGGTGATTTGTTCAGGCATGATTCGATCAAGGCGGCGGGCCGGCGAGACGGCGGGCGGGCGATTAAAGCATCGCGGGAAAGATGCCCAAAAGCAAACACCGGCCCGAGTTTCGGCAAGCCGTATTTGGCGCGCGCACGCGTCGCCGGTGCACGCGGACCGGCGCGGCGAAACAGACTCCCGGCGGACACGGGACGCTGCCTGTTTGGGAGCGCGGAGGCAACGCGGTGGTGGTGGTGGCGAGTGGGTGTGCGGGGGAGGGGCGGGGAGGGCGGGGGCGATTCAAAGTGAGGCCATACATCCAAGCTCTTTCTTCTTTCCTCTTTATCTTTCTCTTTCTCTCTATTTTTATCTTTTCCCCTCAATGGCTCCGCCCGGAGGAGTTCCGAGCAAAACGAAAAGCCTGCCAAGAAAGACGAGGACGAAAACGAGAACGAGGAAAACGGAAAGAAGAGCGTGGCCTCGGTTTGGAGCGCGCCCGCAACGCGGTTGCCCGGCTTGCCGGTCATTGACAACCACGGAGGCAAACCAAAACTCCTGCTGCCATGCGGCGTTCTTTTCAATGTCTTCAATATAAAGCTAAAACCGGTTCGGGCCGCCGGCACGGCACGGCGTGAAAAGAGCGCAGGCATGGAAAACTCAACCAAGGCCATTCAAATGAAAATCAAGATTGAAATAAGGAGCATGTTCATGGGTGTTGTTCTGGGCGTCGCGGCCGTGCTCTCGGTTGGCGCCATAACCGGCGCCGGGCGCACGGCATGGGAGTATAAAGTGGTGGCAGGCTCGGCCTATCATCTGGAAGGAAAGCTCAACGACGCGGTATCCCAAGGCTGGGAATTCGTGTCCGCGTCCGGATGCGGAGTCGACAAAGGCGACTATGTTTACGGGCTCGCTGTATTGAAAAGAGAATCGCCGGAGCGTCTTCGGAAAGCCATCCAGGGAAAATAACGGCCAACTCCGCGCTTGCCGCGCCCCCCGCCCTCGCGCACCGTTTGCCTTTCTCCTTTTCAACCGCAACCACCACCACGCCTCACCGCGCAACCCACACCGCCATGGCCAAAGCCTCCCCCGCCAAAACCGACGCCGCCACGCCCGCCACGCTCGACGCCGCCGCCCGCAAAAACCTCGACCTCGCCGTCTCCTCCATCACCAAGCAATTCGGCGAAGGCTCCATCATGCGCCTCGGCGACGCGCACAAAATGCAAGTCGAGACCATCTCCACCGGCTCCATCGCCATCGACCTCGCCCTCGGCGTCGGCGGCCTGCCCCGCGGCCGCATCATCGAAATCTACGGCCCCGAGTCCTCCGGCAAAACCACCTTCTGCCTGAGCGCCATCGCCGAGGCGCAGAAACGCGGCGGCCTCGCCGCCTTCATCGACGTCGAGCACGCCCTCGACCCGAAATACGCCCGCGTCGTCGGCGTGAACCTCGACGACCTCCTCGTCTCCCAACCCGACTCCGGCGAGGACGCGCTCAACATCATGGAGACCCTCATCCGCTCCAACTCGATCGACATCATCATCCTCGACTCCGTCGCCGCCCTCACCACGAAAGCCGAGCTTGACGGCCAGATGGGCGACGCCACCGTCGGCGCGCAAGCCCGCCTCATGAGCCAGGCCATGCGCCGCCTCACCGCCGTCGTCAGCAAGACCCAGTGCGTGTGCATCTTCACCAACCAAATCCGCGAAAAAATCGGCGTCATGTTCGGCAACCCCGAGACCACCTCCGGAGGCCGCGCGCTGAAATTCTTCGCCTCCATCCGCATCGACATCCGCCGCAAGGAACAAATCAAGACCCCGGACGGCAAGATTGTCGGCAACCGCACGAAAATCAAAGTCGTCAAAAACAAAGTCGCCCCGCCCTTCACCGAATGCGAATTCGACATCATGTATGACGAAGGCATCTCGCGCGTCGGCTCCATCCTCGACCTCGGCATCGAGCACAAAGTGCTGGAGAAAAAAGGCGCGTGGATCTCCTACCAAGGCGAGCTTGTCGGCCAAGGCCGCGACGCCGCCAAACAGACGCTTCGCGAAAAACCCGAGCTGGCCGGCAAAATCATCCAGACCGTGCTGGAAAAAGTCACCGTCACCGGCGGCACCAGCATCACCGGCGACGAAGCCGCATCCGCCGACTAATTCCCGCCCGCATTCCCCCGCATCCAAATGGCCCCTGTCTCTCCTTTGTTAACTGGTGTTAACGCGAGGCAGGCCCGATTACGCGACACGGGTGCCCGATTGCGCGACACAGACGCCCCGCCCGCAGGATTGTGTGCCACGGGCGCCCTCGCCCGTGGACGGCGCGGAACGCCGCCCCCCTCCCCAGCCCCATGCGCGGGAACACCCAAGCCACGCAACCCCGCGAGTCGCCCGCGTAACCTCAGTGATTCACCGATTCACTGAGGTTACGCGGACGGAGGCATTGTGAACCACCCAACGCAATCCGTCCCTGGTAGGGAGGCCTCTCCGAGGCCTCCGTCAGACGGGGCTGGCGGTTTGAATTTTCATGAGGAAATCGGAACGCTCTCGCGGAGGCCTCGGAGAGACCTCCCTACCCGCCTTCGGAAACGAAATCCGCATAACTTCAGTTATACCCATTCCCAATGAGATTTATCCTTTTGTAGTCCGATTTTGCTCTTTCTCTTTATTCTTTATCTTTCCTCTTTCTCTTCCTTCATCCCATTACTTGTTGGAAACGAGGAGAAAGAGAAAGATAAAGAGGAAAGAGAAAGAAATGGGCAGCACGGCGGCCATCCATCCAAAAGAATAAATTTCGTTCGGAATTGGTATTATTCAGAGGCAGGGCAAGCCGCCCCGATGCGCCGCGCTCCCCCAACGAACGTCCAACGAACAAGCCCACCGGAACGGTTCCCCTCGCTCCCCCCGCCTTTTCCCGACTCCGATTCATCCCCATTTGAATGCACATGAAAACAAACGCCCCCGCGAATCCGAAGACGCGCACGGAACAATCTGCCGTGCCGGGGCACGATGGATGCAATCCCGCTGAACAATGCCCGTGAAACCCAACCCATTCCACCGCCACCAGCCGCGCCCGTGCGCCCGCCTGCTCCTGCTCGCCGCCCTGTCCCCGCTCGCGCTCGCCCTCGGCGCCGCGCCGAAAAAAGACCAGCCCGCCAAAAAAACGCCCGCCGCCGCCACCAGCACCGCCGCCAAGGACGCCGCCGACTCCGCGCCGAAACTCATTTCCACGACCGCCGGCGACGACCGGCGCTGGCCCAGCCTCGACGCCCTCAAGAAAGCCGCCGATGCCGGCGACCCCGAGGCCTGTTTCGAACTCGGCCAGATGCATCTCGCCGGCGCGGACCAAGTGGAAAAAAACGTCATCCGCGGCCTGCTCCAGCTCGAAACCGCCGCCGATCGCGGCCACGCCGGCGCCGCCTTCCGCCTCGGCAAAATCTACGCCGACGGCGAGCTTACGCCGCACAATCCCGAGGCCTCGCTCAAATACTACCGCCTCGCCGCCGCCGCCGGCGTGAGCGAGGCGCGGCACAACCTCGGCGCCGCCTACGCCACCGGACGCGGCGTGAAACGCGATTACGCCGAGGGCCTCGCCTGGCTCATCCTCGCGGCCAAAACGAATCCCGAGGCCGTCGCCAGCGAACAGCGGCTCCGCGAGTTTCTGGCCAAGGGCAAGCGCCCCGACCTCATCGCCGCCGGGGAAAAACGCGCCGTGGAACTCGCGAAACAACTCGCCGAAGAGGCCGAAAAGAAAAAGCGGGCTGCCGCCGTCCCCGCGCCCAAGCCCGCGCCGACCGTCCCGACAGTCATTACCCCGCCCAAACTCGAAATCCCCCCCGTCGCCCCGCCGCCAAAGGCTTGGCCCTAATTTAAAGGTTCTGGTTCCTCGCTCTTTTCGATGGCCGTGTGCGAGGACGCGCGCTGGCGCAAGGAGGGGCGGCGTCCCGCCGCCCGACGAGGCGCAACGCGCCTCGCCC
>JAIRTK010000252.1 GCA_031254955.1 Opitutaceae bacterium | reverse complement strand
GCGCAGGGCAATGATGTCGGCATAGTTGCGTTCGTCGCCGATCACGCCGACGGATTTCACCGGGAGGTAGACACAGAAGCTTTGCCAGATTTTATAATACAGGCCGGCGGTCATCATTTCTTCGTGCAGGATGGCGTCGGCGGCGCGGAGGATGTCGAGGCGCGGTTTGGTGATTTCGCCGATGACGCGGATGCCGAGGCCGGGGCCGGGGAAGGGTTGGCGCCAGACGACTTCGCGGGGGAGGCCGAGTTGTTCGCCAACGCGGCGGACTTCGTCTTTGAAGAGTTGGCGGAGGGGTTCGACGAGTTTGAATTTCATGCGTTGGGGGAGGCCGCCGACGTTGTGGTGGGATTTGATGAGGGCGGCGGGGTTGTTGCCGATGGCTACGCTTTCAATGACGTCGGGGTAAATGGTGCCTTGGCCGAGAAATTCGATGTGTTCGCGGGTTTTGAGTTCGCGGGCTTTTTTCTCGAAAATTTCAATGAAGGTGTTGCCGATGATTTTGCGTTTTTGTTCGGGGTCGGTGATGGTTTTGAGTCGGCGCAGGAAGGTGGTGGTGGCGTTTACGACGCGGAGGTCGATTTTGAAATGGCGTGCGTAGAGTTTTTCGATGTTGGCGGTTTCGTCTTTGCGCATGAGGCCGGTGTCCACGTAAACGCAGACGAGTTGGGGGCCGATGGCTTTGTGGAGGAGGGCGGCGGCGACGGAGGAATCGACGCCGCCGGAGAGGGCGAGGAGGACGCGGGCGGGGCCGACTTGGGCGCGGATGTCGGCAATGGCGTGTTTGATGAAGTCGGCAGTGGTCCAGTTTTCCGACATGCCGCAGATGCCGAAGACGAAGTTGCGGATGATGTCCATGCCGTGTTCGGTGTGGTAAACTTCGGGGTGAAACTGGATGCCGTGGAAGCGGCGGCGCGGGTCCAGAATCGCGGCAAATTCGGAGTTTTCCGTGCGGGCGACGGCGGTGAAGCCGGGGGGGAGGGCGGTGAGTTTGTCGCCGTGGGAGTTCCATACGTTGAGTTTGCGCGGGAGGGCGGCGAAGAGCGGGGTTTTTTTGCGGATGGCGAGGGTGCCGAGGCCGTATTCGCGGTGGGGGCTTTTGGCGACTTGGCCGCCGAGGAGTTTGCCCATGAGTTGCACGCCGTAGCAGATGCCGAGCACGGGGACGCCGAGGTCGAAGATGGCCTGGTCGGGCATGGGTGCAGTGGGCGCAAAGACGGAGCTGGGGCCGCCCGAGAGGATGATGCCGGCCACGCCGTCGTCGCGGAGCACTTGGGCCGGTGTTTCGTAGTGGTAGATTTTTGAGTAAACTTGGCACTCGCGAATGCGGCGGGCGATGACTTGGGTGTATTGGGAGCCAAAGTCGAGGACGGCAATGGTTTGTGGCATAAGGTTGATGAGGCGGGCTTTGATACGGGAATGAAAGCGAGAAATCCAACCGGTTGACCGGGACGGGCGCAACGAGATTTTGGCAGGAGGCGAAGGGCGGAAAGCGGAGCGGATGGGATGGGCGGGATGCGGAGGGAGAAGGGCGGCGGGCGGAGGGATGCGGAGGGGATGGGGTTACGCAAAATCGTTCTCTTACTCGTTCTCGTTCTCTTTCTCTTTCTCTCTTTCAAACCATCTTTTGAGAGGAGAGGCGGAAACGGAAGCGGAAGAGAAAGGACGGAAGAGAGAACGAGTAAGAGATAAAGCGTAAGCGAGAACGAGAGCCTGTAAGAGAACGCGAAAAAGAAAGAGAAAAAAAAAGAGAACGAGAACGAGAACGAGTAAGAGAACGATTTTATCCGCCCACTGAACCCCGACAACCATCGCGCCCGCCACCGAAACCACCACCGCCCTCGCCATCGCGCCCGCCACCTAAAAGGCGCGAAAGAATCGGCGCATAACCCTCGCGGAAAGTCGGGTAACGCAAGCGCCAGCCCAATTGGGCCTTGGCCCGGCGGTTGTCGATGAGGCGGTGCAGCAATGCGCCCCGCCGCCCGACCGCCGCGACTCCGGAAAAACGCGGGGCCGGGCGACCGAGTTGCCGCGCCAGCCAGCCGCAAAGTTCGCCGCGCGTGGCCGCGCTGTCGTCCGCGATGTTGAAAACACCCTGCGCCTCGGGACTGGAAAACGCCGCCCAAATCGCGCCGGCGATGTCATCGCGATGGACAAGATTCATATAATAATCACCGCGCCCCGGCAGCGCATCCGCCCCGTCGCGCAATGTGTCGAGCAACTGGTGCCGCCCCGGCCCATAGATGCCGGCGAGCCGCAACACCGCCACGCCGCGCGCCGTCCCCTCCGCCTGCATGGCAAACGCGAGCCGCTCGGCCTCCAGCAACCACCGCGCGCGCCCGTCGCCCCCGGCGGCGCGCTCCCCGCACGGCGCCTCCTCGCCGACCACCGCGCCGCCGCTTTGCGGATACACCGCCGTGCTGCCGGTGTAAACCAACACGCCGATTCCAGCGCCGATTCCACTTTGGCCGGCCCCCGCCCGCCCGCGCATTTTTGCCGCCCAGCCGGCCACGGAGCGCATGCCGTCCACATAGCTCTTGCGATAGCCCTCCAGCCCGCCGCCGCCCGCGCCCACGCAATTCAAAACAAAATCCGCGCCCCGCCCCGCGATGCGCCCATGCCACGCGTCGTCCGCCAGTTCGCCGACGACCGTGTCCACGCCCGCCTCGGCGAGGCCGCGGGCCGTTTCGGGATTGCGCGTCAACGCCGTCACCCGCATCCCCCGCGCCGCCGCTTCGCGCGCCACCGCGCCGCCCACATAGCCCGCGCCGAAAACGACCAGCCGCCCGCCCAAAAATTTTCCGGGTGCATCCGCGTTCATTTTAAATACATTTGCCAAAATCATGCCCACCGTCCTCGCCATTTTGCCAGAGGGTTTTGAAGAAATCGAAGCCGTCACGCCCATCGACCTCCTGCGCCGCGCCGGCGCGGAAGTCACCACCGCCGCGCTGGCCGGCGACACGCCGGTCACCGGACGCACCGGCATCACCGTGCGCGCCGACACGACGCTCGCCCGCGTCGCCGGCAACACTTACGACCTGCTTTTCCTGCCCGGCGGCCCCGGCGTGAAACACCTGCGCGCCGACCCGCGCGTGGCCGCGCTCGTGAAGACCCAGGCCGCCGCCGGACGCTGGCTCGCCGCCATTTGCGCCGCGCCGACCGTGCTCAATGACGCCGGACTGCTCGCCGCTCGCCGCCACACCGCGCACTTCTCCGTCGCCGCCGAGCTGCCCGCGCGCCTTGCCGACGAACGCGTCGTCATCGACGGAAACATCATCACCTCGCGCGGGGCGGGCACCGCGCTCGACTTCGGGCTGGCGCTGGTCGGGCAACTGCTCTCGCCGGAAAAAGCGCGGGAAATCCATGCGGCGATCTGCGCGTGAGCGCGCGCACTGGAGGCTTCCCTCACCCGGCCTCTCGCACGAAGATGCGCGGCATCCCATGAAACCATTCGACTTTCTCGTCATCGGCGGCGGCAGCGCCGGATTCAACGCCGCCCGCGTCGCCGCCGGACTTGGCCGGCGCGTCGCCATCGTGGACGGCGCGCGCGAACTCGGCGGACTCTGCATCCTGCGCGGCTGCATGCCGTCCAAAACGCTCCTCCACATGGCCGAGGTGCTGCACCTCGCGCAAAAGGCGAAAACCTTCGGCCTCAAAATCCCCCGCGCCGCCGCCGACATGCGGGCGATGCACGCGCGAAAGAAAAAAATCATCGCGGAGTTCGCCGACTACCGCGCGAAGGCGCTCGCCTCCGGCGGCTATAAACTCTTCCGCGGCCACGCCCGCTTTGCCGATCCGCACACGGTCGAACTCGACGACGGCCAAAAACTCACCGCGCAAAAAATCCTCGTCGCCACCGGCTCGCGTGTATCCGTTCCACCGATACCGGGACTCGCGGGGACGCCCGCCTGGACGAGCGACGACGTGCTCGACCTCGATTTCATCCCCGAAAGCGTGCTCGTGCTCGGCGGCGGCATCGTGGCCTGCGAACTCTCCCAATTCCTCCGCCGCATCGGCTCGCGCGTCGTGCAAGTCCAGCGCAGCGCGCACATCCTCAGCGACCACTCGCCCGAAGCGTCGGGCGTCGTGGCGCAAGCCTTGCGCGACGACGGCATCGAACTTTTCGCCGGCACGAAACTCCTCCGCGTCGCCGCCACCGGCTGCGGCAATGACGGGAGCGCGGACATTCCTGTCCGCGACGCTCGTGGAATCGCGGACAAGTTTCGAGGCCGAAGGCCGACAGTCCGCCATGCCCGCGCTCCTTTGATAAAAGTCGCCGCCACCTTCGAGCACGACGGCAAAACCCTCACGCGCCGCGCCCGCCATCTGCTCAACGCGCTCGGACGCGAGCCGCTCACCGACGGCCTGAATCTCGCCGCCGCCGGCGTGAAACTCCGCGCCGGCGGGCGCATCGCCGTCAACCGTTTCCAGCAGACCAGCGCGCCGCACATCTACGCGGGCGGCGACGTTTGCGGCCCGCACGACATCGTGCACCTCGCCGTCGCGCAAGGCGAGCTGGCCGCGCGCCATGCGTCCGGCGTTCCGCGCCTGCGACCCATCGACAACGCGCTTCTGCTCAACGTGGTGTTCACCAGCCCGGCGCTCGCCACCATCGGCGCCCGCGAAGGGGAATTGCGCGAAAAAGGCGCGCCGTTCCTCTCGGCCAGCTACCCGTTCAACGACCACGGCAAATCCATCCTGATGGATGAGCATTACGGCTTCGTGAAAGTCATCGCCGAGCCGCAACGCGGACGCCTTCTCGGCGCCGAAATCGTCGGCCCGCAGGCGGGCGAGTTGATCCACTGTTTCAACACCCCGCTGGCGATGCGCGCGACGGTTTTCGACATGCTGCGCGCCCCGTGGTATCACCCCACCCTCGCGGAAATCATCACCTATCCGCTGGAAGAGCTTGCCGACCGGATCGGCACCGCGCCGCGCATCACATGACCCGCGCGAACGCCAGACCCCGCGCTTGGCGGCGGTGTCACGGAGCCTTCTTTTTTGCGGCGTCTTCCGCCGACGGCTGCGGACTGAACCAGACGCCTGTGTCTGGAAAAAGTTTTCTTATTCTATCCTTCCCCTTCTCGTCTATTTTTCCATGCAAAAAGAGATGCTTGATTTTCACGCGCGCCAGCTCGTCCGGAATGTCAATTTCGTCTGTGAATATAATCGACAGGCTGGGAATTTCCCCCATGTCAAACAGAACCTCCGGCACTTTTTTCACCCTGATGCTCAGCGCGCCTTCGTCGTCATCGTCAGGCTGGATTGCCGCTGCGATTCTTTGTCTCAGCGCGCTGTGGGAGACATCTTTCTTGCGAATCATCCAGCCGATTTTCGGCGTCAGCGCGTAATTTCCGTCATCCTGCCCAAGGCCGATGAATCCCGCCCAAAGCTCCAGCGGAGTCGTGGCCCCCGTCGTCAAATCCACATAGTTTACATCCACCTTTACTATTTCATCCGGTAAATTGTCGCCCCCGGCGAGTTCCTTGAGATTATTGCGTCTCCCGTGCCTGTCATAAGGGAAGAATTTGACAATCCAGCCGTCTATTATGTTCGGCGCGCCGTATTGTTTTTGCGAATGATATTTGAACATGTTCCGCCAGAAATCCCTGTTTATAGCTCCTTGCGACGCTTTTATGAACTCTGCCAGCAACGGCTCCAATTCGCCCGTCCACCACGCCAAATCGTAACGCGCGAGCGCCCGTGTTTTCTTCAGCAGTTTCCGCCAGTCCTCCGGTGTTCCCTTGAGCGTTATCTCGGGAATGCCGCATATGATACGCATGACGATAAATTCAAAATACGGTTTCATCGCCTCCATGATGGTGATTTCCGCGGCCACGCGTTCGACCGGAGTTGTCGTGCTGAAATCCGCGGCCAGCGTTTTTATCAAGGCATCCCCGGTGTGCGCGGCGATCTGCCTGGTGAATTCGGGGAAAATTTCCTCCCACGGACTGTCGGGATTATCGAGCGTCACCTTGCCCGCGTTGACGACAAGCGAGAGTTTCCCTGTGAAATTCACAAAATGGCCGCGCAATTTTTCCGGATTCGCGGCCACGTGCCGGGCGAATCCCTGGCTTACCAGCAGCCAGATCATGTCGGGCGACAGCACAAACGGCCGGTGATCCGCGTATGCCCGATACATGCCGCTAAAAAACGGATGATTGCGGAAATAGACCAATTCGCCATCCGTCCTGCTTTGCGCCACGATATTGTAATGGTAATCAACCCTGTCAGTCGTGCCGCCGCCGTATTCCTGCCCGACATCCAGCCGGACAAGGCCCCGGTAAATCTCCGTGGCCGGAACCGTGCCCAACCCCTTGGCGGGTCTGGACAAGTCCTCGACCGTGAAAGTCACGCCCGTCTGCCCGAAAACCGACAGGGGCAACACAGACACCAGCAACAGGCGGAACATTTTCTTCATGAGCTTTTTTAAGGTGTGCGAAAAGGATGCGCCGGCGCCGCGTGAAGGGAAGCCATTTTTCGGCTTGGTGCCCGGGACAGGACTTGAACCTGCACGCCTTGCGGCAACGGCTTCTAAGACCGTCGTGTCTGCCATTCCACCACCCGGGCACGAAAGGATGGCGAAAGCTTGCCGGGGTTCGTTTTAGGTTGGCAAGCACGCTTTCGCGGGAAACCGGAAAATATAGCATCCAGCGATAACGAATATTGAATTTCCGCCCGCGCATCCTGTAATCTCATCCAATGAAACAGTCTCTGTGGGTTATGATCTTTGCCTGCGCTCTTTCATTGCAGGCCGGGCAAAATCAGGAATCAGACGAAACTTTTGCCAACAGCGGATGGCGCGCCGTGGTGAACCAGTCAACCAAGGCGGACGCATGTATATTGCGCGTGATTGATCCGTCGCGCGGCAAAGACTTGCGCAAGCGCACGTTTGTCGAGGGAAAATACAAAACGATCCCGGAGGAAATCAGGACATTGATTGTTTGGAAACTGCTGGACAAACAAAGTTACACTTGGGACGTGATTGTTTCATGCATTCCAACTTACAATGCCCGCGTGCGTTTTGTCTCGGAAGCGCGGGTTGTGGATGTGGACTTTTGTTTTGAATGTTCGCTAATTCGCGTGCTTGAAAATGGAAAAGTCGTGGGTGGCGGTCTTTTCGAGCCGGGCAGCGACTGGGTGTTCCAGGCAATCGCCACGCAGTTTCCGCGCGACAAAGTGATTCGCAATTTGAAAAAATGGCGCGAAATGATGGAACAGCATCGTCTGGCCAAAGAAATGGCCAAGGCTGGGGATGCTGGGGAAAAAACATCCGCCACAAAACAGGCGCCACCTCCAGCGCCAAGCGAACCTGTCAAATAACGCGCTGGTGGCGCTCACACCGCCTCGCCCAAACGGTCGCCCATGCGCGCGTAGGTTTCACGGCACTCGCGGCTTTGCCCGGCGAGGTCGGCGCCGAATATTATCCGTCCGCGCTCGAAAAGCATGATCACGCACGATCATGTTAAAACTCATCGAACTGCTTCAACACTCTCCTGAAATATCCCAACTTTTCCCTTGCTCGCTGAATACCGCAGACGCCTCCTAAAAAGGCCTGCGAAATCCTGCCAACGCCCATGCGACAGAATAAACGGGAAAGGCTCTAAAGAATGTCGTCATAAGATTAGCTTGACGAAGCAAACCAAGCGAAGTTAGAAGGGAAGGATTATGGAAGCAGACTATCACCGACACGACCTGGACGATCATTCATGGAGCTGACGCCCATCTGCCCGGAAGGCGAGGAAAGTGAGGCGGGGTGGCCAAGGACAACCGCAAGTTCATCAACGGGGTATTCTGGTAGTTGCGCACCGGCCTCTTGGCGCGACCTGCCGCCCGATTACGGCGGCTGGAAAAACACCCAGCGACGCTTCTGCCGCTGGCGGGACAAGAGCCTGTGGGAGTGCCTGCTGGAAATCTTCGTGACCGCCCCCGACTTCGAGTGGTTGTTCATTGATGCGACCCACGTCAAAACCCATGCGCACGGCACAGGGGCCAAGGGCAGCACGCAGGAGGACGGACGCACAAAAGAGGGCTTAACACGAAAGTACACGTGGCCGTGGATGCTCAGGGTATGCCGCTCCGAGTTCTTGTTACGGCGGATTCCGTCGCTGATTGCACTCAAGCTGACGGACTGACTTAAGGCATTGCCGCAGAAAATCTTGTAGCTGACAAAGGCTACGATACCAACGAGATTGTAGAGAACGCCCGTCACCGTGGCATGACAGTAGTCATCCTGCCGCGCAAGCATCGGGTGGCACCAAGAAACTATGACCGTTATTTGTATCGGCTGCGGCATCTGGTGGAGAACGCCATCCTGAAACTGAAGGGCAGGCGGGGGATCGCCACGCGTTCTGTAAAAAACGCCTCCAGTTTCCTTGCCGCCGTCCAAATCTGTTGCCTTTACCTCTGGTCTAAAATTTCATGACGACACGCTCTGGGGGCTGAATCGAGCCTACACGGCCTTGGGAAAATCCGCTCTCTGGGTATCAGGTTCTTATACCCATTCCCAATGAACATCACTCTTTTGCAGGGGCGTCGCTTGCGACGCTCGGCTTGATAACCGTGCTCCAGTAAAGGCCGTGCTCCAGCAACGGGCTTCGCAAGCGAAGCCCCTACATCGCTCTGCTTCTAAGGTGTAATTTTCACTGGGAAATAGTATTATCTTTTCATCACCCCCAAAAAAACGAAATTCGCTCTCGAACAGATAAAGTCAGGCTAATAAAGCAGAACTGATGCGGCTCACTCGCTGTTTTGAAGTGTTAAAAATGGATGGAGCGGAAAGCGGCGCTTGCGATGCGGGTGCCGTTGGAGGGAAACAGCAAGCGGTACCCGCGTCGCGGGGGGCTGGCGGAAGCAGCGAGGGTATTTATAATGTCGAATAGTCTGCTTTGACGAATGGTGATGCGTTCAGGTAGTCCAGGCTCACCCGGACGGAGTCGAGGGGCGGCAGGTTGTATTTTTCCACCTCGACAATCAGGTATTGGGTCCCGGCGGCGGCGAGGTTTTTGAAAATGGCGTCGAAGCCGACCATGCCGCTCTCGCCCAGCTCGCGGTCGTCCTTGATGTGCAAAACCAGAAAACGGCCGGGATATTTTTTAAACAAATCGACCGGCGAATGACGCCCCATGACCGTCCAGTAGACATCCATCTCGAAGAAGACCTTGTCCGGGTCGGTGTGCTGGAGCATGTATTCATACATGGTCACGCCGTCCGGGAGCTTGTGCTCAAACTCGAAGGCGTGGTTGTGATAGCCGAATCGCAGGCCGGCGGCGTTGCACTTTTCACCGATTTTATTGTAATAATCACAGTAGCTCTGGAGCTCCGCCGGCGAGGGCCGCCTCGGCATGGAGGGCGCGATGATGTATTTCATGCCGGCGGCTTTGTGGGCGGCGATGCACTGGTCCCACCATTGCCAGATTTCCTCCCACTTGGTGTCGGCGGGGTTCGCGGCGAGGCGTCTGTTGGTGTGGCAGGAAAGCGCGAACAGGCCGGCGGCCTGCAATTTGGCTTTAAACTCCGCGGGCGCCATCCCGTAGATTTTGCCGTCGGCGTAACTGGCGGTTTCCACGTATTTGTAGCCCATCTTGCCGATGGCGGCGATGATGGTGTCTATATTCGCGGCGTTTTTGCCGATGTCCCCGCGCAGGGAATACATTTGCAGGCCGATGTTTTTTGTCCCCGGCGCCTGGGCGCCGGCCTTGGCGGCCTGGGCGGGGATGATAAGGACCCCGAGAAGCAGGGTCGCGAGGAGCAGTTTGAGCGGATGGTTTTTCATGGGTTGGACGGGATGGTTGGAAGGCATGGGTTTTAAGGGCATCTATCAAAAAAAATCGGGAGTGGTCTGTTTTGATGCAGAGGACACAGGGCGCGACTCGCATAGGTCACGGAGACCCCGCCTGAAAAGGGGTTTTCTTTCCGTGTTCCCCGTTTCGGAGTTCTGTGTCCTCTGTGTCATAATAGACTTCATTGGCTTTTTTGCGTCTTTGCGTGGGTTATTTTGTCAGGCAGTCGTATTGAACAGGAGGGAGCCAAGGGGGCGAAGCCGGCGTTTATGATTTTTGGGGCGTTTGAAAAGACCTTCTTAGCCGTGAATGGGCACGAATGGACGCGAACAATAGGGGGCGGGCAACAGTTTTCTTTATTCTGGTCATTGTCATGATAAAAACATTCGCGTTCTTTGGCGTTCTTTCGCGGCGGGTTCGTTTGTCCGGGAAATGGAGTTTTTCAAAAGCGCCTTTCGTTTCCTTTTGTTCAAAATAATGATTCGGTTTTAATGACCATAGAGAGGCGCAAGGGGCGCAAGACGGAATGGGTTTGGGCTGTTTGGGCGGGTTTGCGGCTTATTTTATGGGGGGGGGCGACTTGCCGGTTTTTGGTGTGTTTATTCGAAGTTCTCCACGCGCAGCACCACCGGCTTGGTTTTCACCTCGGGCAGGCGGGCGATTTCGCGCAGGGCTTTTTGCAGGGCGGATTCTTTCGCCTCGTGCGTGGTGATGATGAGCGGCACGTTGTTCGCGGCCTGGCTTTCGGGCTGCACCACGGAGGCGATGCTGATTTTGTTGTCGCGGAAAATCGCCGCCACGCGCGCCAGCACGCCGGGTTTGTCCAGCACGCCCGCGCGGATGTAGTATTGCGAGATGCCTTCGTCCGAGGGCAGCACCGTCGCCCGGGCGCCGTGGTGCACAAACGCGGGCACGCGCCGTGGCGTGCGGTTCACGATGTCCTGCGCGGCGTCGGCGATGTCGCTGAGCACGGCGCTCGCGGTGGCGTCCTTGCCCGCGCCGCGTCCGTAGAAAAGCGTGTCGCCCACCACGTCGCCGCGCACGAAGACGGCGTTGAACACGTCGTTGACGTTGGCGAGCACGTGGTGTCGCGGGAGGAGCGCGGGGTAAACGGATATCCGCACTTTCGGGGCTTTTTCCGGGCCGGTTTCCTTCACGATGCCGAGGAGTTTTATCGTGTAGCCGAGTTTTTCGGCGAACTGGATGTCGGTCTGGGAGATCGAGCGGATGCCTTCGACGAGGATTTTTTTCTTGTCCACCCAGAAGCCGTGCGCGAGCGAGGCGAGGATGTGGGTTTTGTGCATCGCGTCGAGGCCATCGACATCGAGCGACGGCTCGGCCTCGGCGTAGCCGTGCTGTTGCGCGTCCTTGAGGATGGCCTCGAACTCGGCCCGCTCGTTTTTCATGCGCGTGAGGATGTAATTGCAGGTGCCGTTCACGATGCCGTAGATGCGCGTGAACCGGTTGCCCACGAGCGCCTCGCGCAGGCTTTTGATGATGGGGATGCCGCCGGCGACGCTGGCTTCGTAGTAGAGGTTGGTGTTGTGTTTCCCGGCGGCGGCGAAGAGTTCGGGGCCGCATTCCGAGATGAGCGCCTTGTTGGCGGTGATGACGGGTTTGCCGAGCGCGAGGGCGTCGAGGACGACTTTTTTGGCGAGTCCGGTGCCGCCCATCAGCTCGATGACGAGTTGCACCTTGGGGTCGTTCACGACGTCCGTCCAGTCGGTCGTGAGCACGGAGGCGGGGATTTTGTAGGGGCGCGGTTCGTCGATGGCCTTGACTGCGACTTTGGTGATTTTGAGTTTTACGCCGATGCGCGCCGCCATGAGTGCTCCTTTGTGCTGGAGCGCGTGATACACGCCGCTGCCCACGGTGCCGCCGCCAATCATGCCGATGTTTATTTGCTGCATAAGCGGGCGAGATTGACGGCAAAACCGCGCGGGCAACAATCTTTTTTACTGCGGTCGCGCGGAGGAGAGCTTTTGAACGGCTCTATGCGACCAGACCAAGGTAGGCTGGCGGACTCGGCGAGGCCGCCGCAACTGTCGCAACTGTCGCCACCGCCGCAACTGCAGCAACTGCCGCAACTGCGCTTCGATTTATTCATGAGATTCCAGACTTCTTGTCCCGTCCGGCGGAGGCCTCGGAGAGGCCTCCCTACCCGGCGCTGTCGCGCCTGCATTGCGTGGGTCGGCGTAACCTCAGTTGAAAGCGGAGAGAACGAGAACGAGTAAGAGAACGAGAACGAGAACGAGAACGATTTTTTTGGGGGCTACTCGTCCATGCGCACGATGCGGCCGGCGGGCATGCGTTGCGAGCCTACGCCGAGGGTCTCGGCAAAGTTGATGGTCTGGATTTCCTCGGAAATCGGCCGGAAACCCGCGCGTTCGCGCCAGCGATTGATCCGCGTTTCCATCAGGGCGTCCAGCGCCACGGGATCGGAACTGAGCCAGAGCATCGGCTCCGAGACCGAATAGAGCGAGTTGAAATACGGGCCGCCGATAAACTGGTAGTGCTCCAGGCTCGTGATCGAAAACATCCAGGTCTGCCGCAGTTCGGGGATGGCGCTCATCTCGGCCACGGCGGCGGGGGCGTTGGCGGGGCTGCGGAAAAAGCGCGCGGTGTTGGAGGCGTTCCAGAGCGTCGCGTTGACGAGCGCGCCGTTGATGCCGAGGATCGGGTGATCGGTGAACACGGGCAGGTTTATCCAGAAATCCGCGTCGAGAAACAGCGGCGTGGCGAGGAAGCTTTTGCGGTCCTGCTCCCGGGTCGTGTCCGGGTCCACGCCTTCCACGCTTTTTTCCGCAAAAATCGGGTCGAAGCGCGATGGCAGCGGGCTGTCGTAGAACCATACCGGGTCGTAAAACCGGCCCGATTCGAGCACGTAAACCGGGTAGCCTTTGAACGGGGTCTCGCCGGCCACCAGCGAGGGGAGGTAGCCGGTCATGCGCAGGCGGAGTTGGTTCAGGCCGACGAGAAAAATGTCCTTCGGGGCGAAGCCGCGCCGTTCCATCGCGCCGATGACGGCTTTCACGAGCGGCACCGGGGTCGCCATGCCGGGGCCGGAATCGGTGTAGATTTTCAGGCCGACTTTTTTCTTCGCGCCGGGGATGAGTTTGCGGCCCGTCTGTTCCTCGAACTTGGAAATCAGCAGTTCCACTTTGGCCGCATAGGCGCCTTCGTCAAAACCCGACAGTCGCGCCTCCCAGACCGGGGCCAGCGCCGGCGGCGGGTTCGCGGCGGGCGCGGCGGAGGCCAGCGAGGCGGCGAGACTCGCGAGAAGGATCGGGGCGGCCTGAAATAATCTCATGATGCGGTATGTGTTCTGCGTGGTGAAAATGTTTCCTGAATGCGTGGGCGCGTTTTACTCCGTTGGCAAATTCCTTTCTCTTTTTCCGGTTCCTCCAGCAGGGCGCCGGGATTGGGGAGAGGGAGGAGGACGATAAAGAGGAATAATGCGGAAGGGGAAAGCCATTTTGAGGGCGGGCGGCGGTCTTTTGCATCGCAGCCGGCGGGGGCGCGTTCAGGCGCGCAGTTACTTGACAGGCCTTCCGCGCGGTCAAAAGTGCAGGCGCATCCGCCAGCCTTCCGCAACTTCTTCGTCCGCCAGCCGTCTTTCAAAGCCCGATTTTTTCCGCCATGTCCGTCATCAAACCCACTTGCATCCGCGACTTGAAGTTTCGCGTGAGCATTGTGGACGTGGTCTCGCGCGTGGCGACGCTGCGCCGGGCCGGGGGGCGTTTCAAGGGGCTGTGTCCGTTTCACCAGGAGAAAACGCCTTCGTTTCACGTCGATCCCGACAAGGGCTTTTATAAATGCTTCGGCTGCGGCAAGGCGGGCGACATCATCACGTTCGTGCGCGAGACCGAGCAGCTCACGTTCACCGAGGCGGTCGAGGCGCTCGGCAAACGTTTTGCCGTGCCCATCGAATACGAGGAAGGCGCCGGCCCGTCGCGCGAGGAGCGTTCGCTGCGGCAGGAATTGTTTGATTTGCACGACGCGGCGACGGGCCATTTTCACCAGATTTTCAAGGCCCGCGAAGCGACCGGCGATTTCATGCGCGACTACTGGACGGACTCCCGGCGCTTCCCCTTGGAGCTGGCCGAGGAATTCAAGATCGGCGCGGTCGGAGGCGACGGCGGCGGGCTGGCGGGCGCGTTGTTGAAAAAGAAATTTTCCGAGGAGGCGCTGCGCCGCTGCGGGTTGTTTTTTATCCACGACGACCAACTGCTCACGCTCGGCGCGCTGCGCCCCCGTTTTCGCGGACGGCTGATGATTCCCATCCGCGACCACCAAGGCCGGGTGGTCGCGTTCACCGCGCGCCAGACCGGCCTCACGCCCGAGGACGACCCGGCGCGCGAGGCCAAATACGTCAACTCGCCCGAGACGCCCATCTTCACGAAAGGCAACATCCTCTTCAACCTCGACCACGCCCGCACCGCCGTTGGCGAAGGCCGCCCGTTCGTGCTCGTGGAGGGCCAGCTCGACGCGATGCGTTGCTGGAGCACCGGCCTGAAAACCGCCGTCGCGCCGCAAGGCACCGCCATCACCGACAACCAGCTCGCGCTGCTCCGCCGCTACCACCCGCAAGTCGAATGCCTGTTCGACGGCGACAGCGCGGGACAGAAAGCCGCGCTGCGCTTCCTGCCGCTCGCCCTCAAAGCCGGGTTGGAAGTGACCTTCCTCGCGCTCGCCGGCGACGTGAAAGTTGACCCCGACGACCTGTTCCGCGAACGCGGCATCGCCGCCTATGACGAACTCCGCCGGCACGCGCTCAGCGCGATGGCCTTTGCCTGCCGCGGCCTTTTGCCCGCCCCCGAAGAAGCGTCCGCCGAGCAAAAATCCCGGACATGCCAGACACTCTTCGATCTCATTTCCGCCACCGGCTCGGAAGTCACCCGTGCGGAGTTTCTGGCCGAAATCGCCGCCCGCCTGCGCCTGCCGCCCACCGCCGTGCAACGCGATTTCGACACCTTCCGCCGCCACGGACAAGCCCGCGCGCAAAACGTCGCCGCCGCCCAAGCCCGCGCCCACGCGGATGGCCGGGAACCCCGGACACCAGCCGGCTCGGAACACGACGCGCCCCTCGATTCCGCGCCGGGAGACGCGCCCCGCCTCGCCCCCCGGCGCCCGTCCGACCTCGCCGACACCCCCGAATACCACCTGCTGCTCCTTTGCCTGCACTTCGAGGAATTCGGCCAACCCATCGCGCATACGCTTCCCTTTGAATGGATTGACACCTCGCACCTGGCCGGAATGCTGCTCCATCGCTTCCTGAACGAATTCGGACACGGCGTCTGGCCCGGACGCGAACACCTCGACACCCTCATCGAAGACGAACAGGAAAAAACCCTCCTCGCCTCCCTCCTCTTCGACCGCCCGCCCGTCGAAGAACCCGCCCGCGTCATCAACCAAGCCCTCACCCAAATCCGCGCCCGAGTCCTCGAACCCGAACTTCGTCAAATAGAACTTGCTCTGGCCAGCCACAACGCGGACAGTAGGGTTGACGCAATTTCTCTCATAAAACGACGCATCGAACTTCAAAGGCAACTGCGGGCCTCCTTCGGACTGCCCGCCGTCGCCTGATTTATTTTTCTCCGAAAACAACACCATGTCGCGCAAAGCCAAGCCCGCCAAAATCTCCGCCCACTCCGACGCCGTCGAGGACGCCATCAAGCAAGCCGAAACCACCGCCGGCGCCTCCGCCGCCGACCTCGACGCCACCGGCATCAACGAAAAAATCCGGCATCTCATCCGCCTTTCCAAAGAACAAGGCTATCTCACCTTTGACGACATCAACGAAGCCCTCCCCGACTCCGTCGAAAACCAGGAGGAAATCGACAACGTCCTCTCCATTCTCAACAACCTCGAAATCGAAATCCTCGAACCCGACCAAGTCGAGGACTACAAACAACGCCTCGAAGAAGCCGAGGAGGAGGAATCACGCTCCTCCCAGCACGACATCCTCGACGACCCCGTCCGCATGTATCTCAAACAGATGGGCCAGGTCGCGCTCCTCACCCGCGAGCAGGAAGTCGAAATCTCCAAACGCATCGAAACCGCCGAATTGAAGGCACAGGAAGTGCTCTTCGAAGCCGCCATCATCGGACGCCACATCGCCAGCCTCGGCGCGAAACTCCTCACCCGCGAAGAACGCTTCGACCGCATCGTCATCGACAAAAAAATCGAAAGCCGCGACGTGTATTTCAAAAACCTCCCCAAACTCGTCGAAACCACCCAAAAACACGAAACCGCCGTCGCCGACTCCTGGACCGAACTGCACAAAACCAAAGGCGAGGACGAAAGAAAAAAAATCGCCTCCAAACACAAAAAACGCGAAAACACGCTCCGCTCCAACTTCAACAAATACTTCTTCAAACTGAAAGTTTACGAAGAATACCTCGAATCGAAAAAAACCGCGCTCGCCGAAATCGAAAAACTCCTCTCCCAACTCGAACGCGCCAGGCACCCCAAGACCAAAAAAGACTCCACCATCGACACCAAAGCCATCAACCAGCGGCTCAGACAAATCGAACAGGAATTCCGCGTCGAACCCGCCGGCCTGCTCGACATCGTCAAACGCGCCAACCTCCACGTCCGCGAAGCCCACAAAGCCAAGACCGAGATGGTCGAAGCCAACCTCCGCCTCGTCATCTCCATCGCCAAAAAATACACCAACCGCGGCCTCTCCTTCCTCGACCTCATCCAGGAAGGCAACATGGGCCTCATGAAAGCCGTCGAAAAATTTGAATACCGCCGCGGCTACAAATTCTCCACCTACGCCACCTGGTGGATCCGCCAGGCCATCACCCGCTCCATCGCCGACCAAGCCCGCACCATCCGCATCCCGGTGCACATGATCGAAACCCTCAACAAAGTCATGCAAGTGCAGAAACAACTCCTCCAGGAATACGGCCACGAGCCAACCCCCGAGGAAGTGGCCGACGAGATGGGCCTGCCCGTCGAACGCGTGCAACAAATCATGAAAATGGCCCAACAACCCATCTCGCTACAAAGCCCCGTCGGCGACGGCGACGACACCAGCTTCGGCGATTTCATCGAAGACAAATCCGCGGAAAACCCCTACGACATGACCGCCTACTCGCTCCTCCGCGAAAAAATCATCGACGTGCTCGACTCGCTCACCGACCGCGAACGCCGCGTGCTCTCGCTGCGCTTCGGCCTCATCGACGGCTACAGCCGCACGCTCGAAGAAGTCGGCAAACAATTCAAAGTCACCCGCGAACGCATCCGCCAGATCGAAGCCAAGGCGCTCCGCAAGATGCGCCACCCGACACGCATCCGCCAACTCCACGGCTTCTTCGACGCGGAACAAATCGACAACGCGCAAAACCTCCTCCAGCAAGTGGCCAGCGCGAAAAAAGCCGGCGAATCCATCGTCCCCGCCCACATGCACAACAAACAACCCTAAATCCCCCCCTTGACCCGTTCACGCCCCCGCTCTCGCCCCCAAAATACACCCAAAACCAAAAGGTCACTTTGAAAAACCCAAAGCGCACCAACCTCAAAGCCGGGACGCCTCCCCGAAACCTCCGCAACCACGCTCCGATTCCCCCATGACATACCCAATCCCCAACCCCGTCCAACGGAGACCACGGAGAAGCCACCCAGCCGCCCGCGCCCCTTTTTTAAAATACCCAGAAGACAAAAACTGGAAAAAGACCGGGCAAGAGAACGAAAACAAAAACGATTGCCCGCCCCTCGCCTTCTCACTCCCGACCGCGCCGCACGATGACTTCAAGCGTGTCGATGCCGCCATCCCGCCCCTTCCCACTCCCCGCCCCGCCGCGCGCCCGACGCAAGAGAATCCGCCCCCCTCATTGACCCTTTACTCCCGCCCCGCAACCCATTCAATCACCCGTCACCATGAATAACATCCACCTGCCGCTCGCATTTGGCCTGGGCTCCACCGAACTGATCATCATCTTTCTGGTCATCCTCCTGCTCTTTGGCGGAGCCAAGCTCCCCAGCCTCGCCCGCGGCCTCGGCCAATCCATCCGCGAATTCAAGAAAGCCTCCAACGAGGAAGACAAAGACGAAGAGACCAAAGAAAAAACCCCCGCCAAAAAAGACTCCGTCGCCGCAAAGCCCGACGAAAACAAAAACACCTGAGCCATATCTCGCGCGCCCCCGCAGCCCCGCCAGACAGACTCCGCACTTAGAACTTTTCCTGATTATCCTGTCACATGGGAAACGATCCTTGGACGCAGGGCGCGCCGGTAGGGAGGCCTCTCCGAGGCCTCCGCAACCACGCTCCGTTTTCCCCATGACATTCCAAATCCCCAGCCCACGTCCGACGGAGGCCTCGGAGAGGCATCCCTACCTCCTCTGGCCAAGGTTTTAAGCGCCTTGGATTTTGCATCACGGCGAAATTCAAGGTTCCAAACCCAAGAGAGGCCTGTGCCACGGGATGCCGATGCCGTGCGGGGGCGCCGGGCGCGCGCGGGCGTCACAACCAGCGGGCAAGGCGTTTGCGGAGAAGCTGGCGCGCGCGGTAGAGACGGGTTTCGACCGCCTTCGGCGTGGCCTTCAACATGGCCGCGATCTCGGCGTGGGATTTCGCCTCGTATTCAAAAAGAATGACCACCGCCCGCAGGTCGTCGGGCAGCGCGGCGATGGCGGCGCGCACCGCGCAGACGCGCTCGTTTGCCTCGGTTTGCGCGCGCGGATGCGCGGCGGGATCATCAATCATCCGCCCGGAGACCTCTTCCAGCGCGGTGGCCGGACGGCGGCCAAGGCGGCGCGCGCGATCACGGGCGAGATTGAGCGCGATGGAAAAAAGCCAGGTCGAAAAGCGCGCGGTTTCCGGGCGGAAGCGGTCGCGGTGCCGGTAAACACGCACAAAGGTTTCCTGCGCGAGGTCGAGGGAGTCGAATTCGTCTTGCGTGTGGCGGTAAAGGAACGCGCGCAGCGGCGTCTGCCAGCGGTCCATGAGCCGGTCGAGCGCGGAATCGTCGCCGCACCGGAGCGCCCGCATGTCATCGGCATCTTTTCCGGAAGCGGCGGGTGGTGGCGTCATGTGCGGCGGGAGTGGCGGGCGTGGAGGAATCAGCGGGAGCAGAAGGCACGGAATGGTCGCGGGAAGGCAGGAATAGCGATGGAATGCGGCGGGCGGGAGCAGCGGGAGAGTGGCGGGAGCAGCGGGAACGGAAGGCAGAGGAATGGCAGAAATGGCGATAGAAGGCGGGAGTGGCGAGGAAGGCGAGTCATACCCTTTCCCAATGAAAACTAACTTGTAGCAGGTAGGGTGGTTTTGCCGTTCCGAGCGAAGCGAGAAGCCTGACAACCGTCGCGGCATTCCTTGGCAAACATCGGCGGTCTCGGCGAGACCGCCCTACCCTGAAGACACAAGCTCGTCGGAAAATGGTATGACACACGGAAAGATCAGGACTTATCCTTTATTTAAAACTCCTCTCTTTTTAACCACGGAGGCTCGGAGGACACGGAGTTCGGAGGGTGTTTTTTCAGGATAAAATGCTTTTTCATGGCTCCGTGTCCTTCGTGTCTCCGTGGTTAATTTCTTCTTTCCGGTCATTTAAAAGAGCGAGGTTTTAATCAGGGATAGGCTCATGGCAGGAAGGCGGGAGCGGGAGGGTGGTGGCGGGAAAAGTTTTAATCAGGACAAAGTTTTAATCAGGGACAGGCTCATGGGAAAAATGGCTCATGGGAAAAACGCGTGCCGCCGTGGCATGGGCCGGGCACGAAAAAACGGATGCCGCTGGAAAGGGCATCCGGTTGCAATCCGTTGATAAATATAGGCCCAGGCTCGCCTCAAGTCTTGTCCGGCTTGATGTCCCCGGCGGCGGACTCCGGCGCCGAGGGATTCGGCTCGAAGATGTAGCCGATGCTGTGCACCGTGCGGAACGCGTCGAGGTTCAAGCCGTTGTTGCGGAAAAGTTCGCGCACTTTCACGATGTATTGGTCGAGCGAGCGGCTTTTCACGTCGGCATGAATGCCCCAGACGGAATGGATGAGCGCCTTGCGGGTGATGACCACGCCGCAATTCTGGTTGAGATACGAAAGGATGCCCAATTCCTTGCGGCCCAGCTTCGTAATCGTGCCGTTGGGGAATTCGATTTCCAGCCGGATGGGCGTGATTTTCGCGCCGCAAAACTCAAACGGGCTGTCGCTCACCTTGACGTTCTTGGTGACATGCAGATCGCTGGACGCCTCGGCGCGACGCAGCACCGCGTTCACGCGCGCAATCAATTCCGGATAGCTGAACGGCTTCGTGATGTAGTCGTCGCCTCCCATGTCCAGCCCGCGCACTTTGCTCGTCTCCAGCGTGTTTCCGGTGAGGAAAATCGTCGGGATGGAGAGGTCGCTTTTCTTGAGTTCCTCAAGAAGCTGGAAACCCGATTGGTCGGGCAGGTTGATGTCGAGCAGAAGAAGGTTGGCGAAATTGCGCTTCAAGAACCGCATGGCGTGGGCGCAACGCGTGTAAACCTGCGTTTGCATCCCCGCTTCTTCAAGCTGCGCGGCGATGAGCTTCGCGAGTTCTTCCTCGTCTTCGACTATTAGGATTAGGGGTTTCGGTGCTGAGCGCATAGACGTGATACGCGATGTTTTTACAAACGAGCTAAAACTTGTCAAAACATTCTTGCGATTTAATTGCGTAAAAATCGAGAGAATGGAATGTCTTTTTAATTAGACTGATAACCACTGATTTGCAAGTCCTGAATTTTCACGCGGGGGTTGATTTTCATAAAAAACTTGAAGCTTTTATGACTCGCGGATGATTTGGCGGGCCTATGTCAGCCACCGCACCGCTTCTCATGCTGGGCCTGCCCAAAGGCAGCCTCGAAGAATCCACCAAGGCCCTTTTCGCCAAGGCCGGCTGGAAAATCACCACCAGTTCGCGTTCCTACAAACCGTCCATCGACGACGCCGAACTCGACGGACGCTTTGTCCGCGCCCAGGAGGTCAGCCGCTATGTGGAGCATGGCTTTTTCGATTGCGGGCTGACCGGCCACGACTGGATTCAGGAAAACGAGTCCGATGTCGTCGAAGTCTGCGACCTCATCTACAGCAAGGCCTCCACGCAAAAATCCCGCTGGGTGCTCTGCGTGCCCGAGGCCTCCCCCGTGCAAAAACCCGCCGACCTCGCCGGCAAGCGCATCGCCACCGAGATGGTCGGCACCGTGAAACGCTATTTCGCCCAAAAGAACATCCCCGTGACGGTCGAGTTCTCCTGGGGGGCGACCGAGGTGAAAGTCCCCGATCTGGTGGACGCGATCGTGGACATCACCGAAACCGGCTCGTCGCTGCGCGCCAACAAACTGCGCATCGTGGACACGCTCCTCGAAACCAACACCAAGTTCATCGCCAACAAAGCCAGCTGGGCCAATCCCGCCAAACGCAAAAAAATCGAGACCATCGCGCTCATGCTCACCGGCGCCCTGGAAGCGGGCGGCAAAGTCGGCCTCAAACTCAACGCCCGGAAAGCCGGCCTCGACACGCTGCTCAAGACGCTGCCCGCGCTCCGCAACCCGACGGTCTCGCCGCTCACCTCGCCCGACTGGGTCGCGCTCGAAACCATCATCGACGAAAGCATCGCCCGCGAAATCATTCCGCGACTCAAGTCCATGGGCGCCGAAGGCATCATCGAATATCCACTGAACAAAGTCGTGTTCTGAAAAACATGAAAGCCGGGCGCCGGCGGGCCTCGCCCCGCCCCGCTCTCCGCTCTCCGCCTGTTTCACGCGCCGCGCGCCCTCCCGCCCTCCCGCCGCCCGCCGCCCGCCCGGCGCGTTTTTTGCGTCCTCATCCCTGGCTGGCGGGCGACGCGCATGGCATCGGGGAATGCTCCCGCCCGGCGGCGCGTTTTTTGCCTCCTCATCCAGCCCCCGCGCCCCCGCGTATTTTTCCTTTCTCAAGACCCAATTCTCCCTTCTTAATGCCCCCATGAAAGTCACGCTCGCGCTCCTCCAGCACGCCTGCGCCGCCGACCCCGCGGCCAATCTCAAAAAAACGCTCGCCCTCGCCGGACAGGCCGCCCGCAAAGGCGCGAACATCATCTGCACGCAAGAACTCTTCCGCACGCGATACTTCTGCCAAAGCGAAAACCACGACCACTTCGCCCTCGCCGAACCCATCCCCGGCCCCAGCACGCGGGCCTTCCAGAAAATCGCCCGGCGGCACGGCGTCGTCATCATCGCCTCGCTCTTTGAAAAACGCGCCAGCGGCCTCTATCACAACACCGCCGCCATCATCGACGCCGACGGCGCCCTCCTCGGCGTCTACCGGAAAATGCACATCCCGGACGACCCGCTCTTCTACGAAAAATTCTACTTCACGCCCGGCGACACCGGCTTCCGCGCCTGGAAAACGAAATTCGGCAAAATCGGCGTCCTCGTCTGCTGGGACCAATGGTATCCCGAAGCAGCGCGCCTGACCGCCATGCAAGGAGCGGAAATCCTCTTCTATCCCACCGCCATCGGCTGGCACCCCTCGGAAAAAGCCCGTTACGGCGCCAACCAACACAGCGCCTGGGAAACCATCCAGCGCGCGCACGCCGTCGCCAACGGCTGCTACGTCGCCGCCATCAACCGCATCGGCCACGAAACCACCGCCGCCGCCGCCGCAGGCATCGAAACCACCACCGCCGTCGCCGGCGTGAGCCACGAAACTACCGACGCCGCCGCGGGCCACAAAACTACTGCCGCCGGCGCGGACCACGAAACTACTGCCGCCGCTGGCCACGAAACCGCCGCCACCGCTGGCGCGGGCATCGAATTTTGGGGCCAAAGCTTTGTCGCCGGCACGAGCGGCCAGATTCTGGCCAAAGCCAGCGTGGACAAAGAAGCAATCCTGCTCGTCCCCGTGGACCTCGCGAAAGTCGATGTGACGCGCACCCACTGGCCCTTCCTCCGCGACCGCCGCATCGACGCCTACGGCGACCTCACCCGACGCTTCTGCGATTAACCCCAAAATCCCCTCCACCCAGTCCCCACCCGCCCAGTCCACTCCACCCACTCCACTTATTCCACCCACTCCACTCGCTCCACCCGTTCCCGGCCACTCCACCCGTTCCCGTCCACTCCACCCATTCTGTCCATTCAGTCCATTTCGTCCATTCCGTCCATTCACTCCGCTCCATCCAACTCCCTCCACTACCGC
>JAIRTK010000217.1 GCA_031254955.1 Opitutaceae bacterium | reverse complement strand
GGGACGCCTCGCCCTACCCTTAACGTCTTCCTTGGTGGAATTTCCATTAGGAAAGGGCATGACAACCTGTGCGCTACGCCAGCGGCGCGTAATCTCAGTGAATAATTAGGAAAGGCTCTAAATTTTGCTTGGGAATGGTATCAGGCGAGTTTTTCGAGGTCGAGCCAGCGGCGTTTTTCGCTGGAGGCGAGGCCGGTTTCGGCGAGTTGCACGCCTTTGGCGCCTTCGAGGAGCGTCCAGCGGAAGGGGGTGTCGAGGACGATGTGTTTGAGGAAGAGTTCCCATTGGACTTTGAAGGCGTTGTCGAAGGTCGTGTAGTCGGGCATTTTCTGCCAGCCGTCGAAGAAGGAAATGGGTTGCGGGATGTCGGGGTTCCAGACCGGGCGCGGGGTGGTCTCGGCGCGCTGGGTCCAGCAGTCGCGCAGGCCGGCGACGGCGCTGCCTTGGGTGCCGTCCACTTGCAGGGTGAGGAGGTCGTCGCGGCGGACACGCACGCACCAGGAGGAGTTGAAGTGGAGGAGGATGCCTTGGTCGGTCTTGAAGGTGGCGTAGGCGGAGTCGTCGGCGGTGCAGGCGTAGCGGGCGCCTTTTTCGTCGATGCGCGCGGGGATGTGCGTGGCGGTGTGGCAGGAGACGGCGGTGACGTTGCCGAAGAGGTTGTCGATGACGTAGCGCCAGTGGCAGAGCATGTCGATGGCCATGCCGCCGCCGTCTTCTTTGCGGTAGTTCCAAGAGGGGCGTTGGGGGGGCTGGAGGCCGCCTTCAAAGACCCAGTAGCCGAATTCGCCGCGCACGGAGAGGATTTTTCCAAAGAAGCCGGAGTCGATGAGGAGTTTGAGTTTTTGGAGGCCGGGGAGCCAGAGTTTGTCCTGCACGACGCCGTTTTTCAGGCCGGCGGCGGCGGCTTCCTTGTAGAGGGAAAGCGCGGTGGCGGTGTCGATGGCGGTGGGTTTTTCGCAGTAGATGGCTTTTTGGGCGGCGATGGCTTTGCGGACGCCTTCGGCGCGGCGGTCCGTGGTCTGGGAGTCGAAGTAGATTTGGTTGGCGGGGTCGCGGAGCGCGGCGTCGAGGTCGGTGCTGACGCGAGAGGCGTCGATGCCGTGGGCGCGGGCGAGGGCGGCGAGTTTGTCGTGGTTGCGTCCGACGAGGAGCGGGTCGGGCATGATGACGCCGCCGTCGGGGAGGCGCACGCCGCCTTGTTTGCGGATGGCGAGGATGGAGCGGACGAGGTGCTGGTTGGTGCCCATGCGCCCGGTGACGCCGTTCATTATTATTCCAATGTGGTGTGTTTTCATGGTGGTGAAGTTGTTGATTCTTTTTTGATTAACCACGGAGACACGGAGGGCACGGAGTTCGGAGGGAGTTTTTTTGATAAAACCATCTTTCATGACTCTGTGTTCTCCGTGTCTCCGCGGTTAGTTTTTGGGTTCGTTTTTTTTGGGACATGATTACAGGATTTTTCAGGATTAACAGGATTGTGGTTTAATCATGATAATCCTGTTCATTCTGTTCAAAATAAATGGTTCGTTTTTATTTAATCGCAGAGAACAAAGAACTCAAAGAAAAGCCTGTCTGTTGAATCTTTGCGCTCTTTGTGGTTAATTTAATGGTTCGGTTTTTTTAATCGCGGAAGCACGGAAGGACGGAAACGCTGAAAAAAGGAATGGGATTGGCTTGCTTCCGTGTTTCCGCGATTATTTTGATGGTTCGTTTTATTGAACAGAGGGAAGCAAAGGGGACGAAGAATGCATTTTATGATTATTGTTTTCTTGGCGCCCTTCGTTTCCTTCTGTTCAAAATAATGGTTCGTTTATAGGACGTGTTGTTTGTAGGCTTGGATGATGTTTTTCAGGAATGCGTGCTGGTCGGCGGCCCAGAGGCGGGTGGAGAAGATTTCGACTTCGATGGGGGCGGCGCAGCCGGTGCGGTTTATCCAGGCGGTGATTTGGCGGAGGGGGATGACGCCTTCGCCCATGAGGCCGCGGTCGTTGAGGAAATCGGTGGTGGGAACGCGCCAGTCGCAGATGTGGTAGGCGAGGAGGAGGTTTTCTCGGGCGGCGAGTTCGATTTGGTTTTCGAGGTCGTCGTCCCACCAGATGTGGTAGGTGTCGGCGGCGATGCCGACGTGGGGGGAGGCGAGGGCGCGGCACAGGGCGCGGGCTTGGGCGAGGGTGTTCACGGCGGAACGGTCGCCGGCATACATGGGGTGGAGAGGCTCGATGGCGAGTTTCACGCCGGTGGCGGCGGCATGGGGGAGGAGCGCGGCGATGCCGTCGGCGATTTGTTTGCGGGATTCGGCGAGGGTCTGGCCGGGGGCGGCGCCGCAGACGAGGACGAGGTGCGGCGCGCCGAGCGCGGCGGCTTCGTCGAGGCAGCGGCGGTTTTCGTCGATGGCCTTGGCGCGGGCGGCGGCGGCGGGCGCGGGGAAAAATCCTCCGCGGCAGAGGGAGGTGACGGAGAGGCCGTGGTCGCGGATGAGTTTGCCGGCTTCGGCGGGGGTGCGCGGCGCGATGGCGTCGCGCCAGACGGTGATGTGGCGCACGCCGGCGGCGGCGTAGTTGCGCACGGCTTCGTCGAGGGGCCACGGTTTGGTCGTGATGGTGTGGATGCAGAGGCGGTGCATGGGGGAGAGTTTAAGTTTTTGGAGGGCGTTGCGCGTTTGGTTTTTATCTTTCTCTTTATTCTTTATCTTTCTTCTTTCTCTTTCGGGTTGCGCGGGTGCGCAGGGGCGCGGCGGGGGAAGGGGGAAGATAAAGAGGAAAGAATAAAGAGGGTGGCGCGCGGAATGTCGTTAATTTTTGGATACGTTTCGGGATCGAGCAAGGGAGCGAGAGCGATTTTTTAGAAGCCGAAGAAGGTGTAGTATTTGCCGTCGGCCATGCGTTGGATGAGGAGCGCGAGTTCGAGGAGGTGGTAGTCGCCCCAGAGGCAGGATTCGCCGCAGGGGATTTTGCGGCCTTTGGGGATGTGGTCCCAGTTGTTGGGGCGGTGATACACGCTGTGCAGGAGGAGGCCTTGGTGGCGCGGGTTGGTGGAGAGGTAGGTGTCGCCAAAGAGCGTGCGCGCGGTGGCGAGGCCGGCGGCGAGGTAGCGGGAGGAGGCTTTCGGGTTTTTCTTTTTGAGGTGGTTGCCGAGGCGGATGAGGCCTTGGGCGCTGATGGCGGCGGCGGAGCTGTCCACGGGTTCGTGGTCGTTGCAGGGTTCGGCGGGGCGGTCGAGGTAGTCGCCGAGGCGGGCGAGGCCGGGGGCGCCGGTGTCCCAGTAGGGGATGCCGTCGGTGGGCGTGTGCGCGATGTAGAAGTCGGCGGTGGCTTGCGCGGTTTCGAGGAGGCGGGCGAGGGTTTGGGTTTTTCCGCCGAAGGGTTTGAATTCGGAGTCGGGCAGGGTGGGGAGGAATTCGAGTTGCTCGGGGTAGCCGCAAAGAATCCAGGCGAGGCCGCGCGTCCAGGTGGTGAAGGCGGAGTAGCCTTGCTGGGAGGAGGGGCAGCGGTAGGTGCCGTCGTTGAGGTTGAAGATGGATTCGTGGGCGACGCGTCCGCGGATGTCGTAGAGGTCGCGTCCGGCGCCGAAATAGACGTTGAAGCGGGCGGTGGTTTCGGCGTGCCGGAGGAGGCGTTCGAGCAGGGAGATGCGGCGGTCGCGTTCGCCCATGAGGACGTGGCCGAGGCGATGGGAGAGGGCGAGGGCGCGGAGGGAGCGGATGGTGTCGGCGAAGAGGGAGTGGGGGCCGTTGAAGGAGTAGATATAGCCGAGATTTTCCGGGAGTTCGGTCCAGCGGGCGGCTTGGACGGCGCCGGAGATTTTGAGGGCGAGTTCGTAGAAGGCGATGTCGCCGTCGGAGGCGGGGGCGAGTCCGGCGCGGGCGAGGTGGAGGAGGTTGGCGTAGGTGGAGACGTTGTTGAAGCCGTGGTCGTGGACGCCGGTGTGGCTGACGTGGGCGGCCATGTGGCGGCGGGTGCCGTCGCGACCGAGGGCGAGGAGGGTTTTGTCGCCGGTGGCCGCGTAGTGGAGGATGGGCATGCCGAACTGGAAGCCTTGGGTCCACTCGGTCCAGCCGCGCGAGGTGTAGCGTCCGTTGATGGTGAAGACGGGGGTGCCTTTGGCGGGGTTCCAGGCGCGGTGCAGGGAGGCGATTTTGGGGGCGGCGACGGCGAAGACGCGCGCGGCGGCGGCGGCGAGGGCGCGGGGCGTGAGTGTTGGGTCGAGGGAGATCATGGGAAATGCGGAATGGGGATTTGGGAATGGGGAACGCGGAATGTTTTATCGTTCTCGTTCTCTTACTCGTTCTCGTTCTCTTTTGGTTTTGCGCGGCGTTTCGAGAACGAGAACGAGTAAGAGAACGAGAACGATTTTTCAGAGTCTCCGCAGGGTGAAGCCGCCGTCGATGGGGATGACGGCGCCGGTGGAAAACGGGAGGCGGCCTTCGATGACGGCGCGCACGGCGAGACCGACGTCCTCGGGCATGCCCCAGCGGTTTTGCGGAACGTGGCCGTCGGCGAGGAAGCGGTCGTATTTGTCTTTCACGGCGGCGGTCATGTCGGTGGCCATGATGCCGGGGCGCAGTTCGATGACTTGGATGTTTTCGGCGGCGAGGCGCAGCGCCCAGAGTTGCGCGGCCATGGCGAGGCCGGCCTTGGAGATGCAGTAGTCGCCGCGCGAGATGGAGGCGGTGTTGGCCGAGGTGGAGGTGATGTAGATGATTTTGAATCCGCCCGGAATCGCGCAGGCGGGGCGGGCGGCGAGCCAGTGGTTGGCGACGGCTTGGGTGAGGAAATACGGGCCTTGGAGGTTGGTGCGGATGAGGTGTTCAAAGGATTCCTCGGTGGCCTCGGTGATGTCGGCGCGGATTTTGGGGGCGATGCCGGCGTTGTTGACGAGGGCGTCGAGGGAGCCGAGGGCGGAGAGGGTTTCGGCGACGAGGCGGCGGCGGTCGGCGGCGCTGGAGATGTCGGCCTGGACGGTGACGAGGCGTTGCGCGGCGGGGCGGGGCGCGGCGGCGCGGCAGAGCGCGGCGGTCTCATCGGCGGCGGCGCGGTTGCCGGCGTAGTTGATGGCGACGGAGCAGCCGGCGGCGGCGAGCTGGAGGGCGATGCCGCGTCCGAGTCCGCGGCTGGCGCCGGTGACGAGGACGGCGGGCGGCTGATTTTGGGTTTTGGGTTCTGGATTTTGGATTAGCGGGGAGGCGTCGGGCATGGGGAGAGTTTAGGGGAAAAAACGGGAAGGCGTGAGGATTTTACCGGTGCAAATCAGGACGGAATCGACTTTGGTTTTGTGCTGTATGAGGCGCTGACTTCCGGCGTTTTTCGAGGGCGAGCATGGGGCACTGTTTCAAGTTTCCGTGATTAACCGATGGCACGCGGACGGGCGGGTTTTGAGGATGATACCCTTTCCCAATGAGAAATAGCTTGTAGCAGGCAGGGCGGTTTCGGCGTTCCGAGCGAAGCGAGAAGCCTGACAACCGCCGCGGCATTCCTTGGCAAACGGCGGCGGTCTCGTCGAGACCGCCCTACCTTGGGGGCACAATCTCGCCGGGAAAGGGTGTGATGACGTTTTGTGGAGTGCGGGAATTTATACCCATTCCCAATGAAAATCACTCTTTTGCAGGGGCGTCGCTTGCGGCGTCCGGCTTGATAACCGTGCTCCAGCAAAGGGCTGTGCACCAGCAAAGGGCTGTGCACCAGCAAGGGCCGTGCACCAGCAACGGGCTTCGCAAGCGAAGCCCCTACATGGCTCGGCTTTTAAGGTGTCCTGTTCACTGGGAAAGGGTATTATTCCTCCGCTCTGTCCGCCGACGATGGCAGGGCAATGCATTGTCCCGTCAAAGGCGGGAATGAATGGCAGGCTTCTCGTTTTGCCCGGCCTTCGCTCTCCATAAAAGCCGCCGCGCAATACCCTTTGCGAATGAAAACCACACTATGGAAGCCGTTAAGGGTAGGGCGAGGCGTCCCGCCGAGCCGCGAGTGGTTCACACCGCTCGGCGGGACGCCTCGCCCTACCAGAAACCTATGCTGAATACGTGAACCTAAACGGGGTCTCCCCATAAGCGAAGAGCCGCCGGGGGT
>JAIRTK010000211.1 GCA_031254955.1 Opitutaceae bacterium | reverse complement strand
GCGGCGGATGGGCGTCATGGTCGGCGGGTGCAGGCGGTTGGTCTGGAATGTGGATTGGGTCATAAAAACTAGGTGGCGGCGGGAGGCGGTCAACAGTGGAAAAAGCGGTCCAGTTGCCTTGGCAAGGCGCGCCGCTCCGTTGTTTGGACGAGCACGCGGGCGATTTGTTCATGGCGGCCCTGAAAATCATGGTTCATCGCCATTTTCGATGGTTGCCAAAGGAGTTCCACGGCCTCCGTGGCTTCCGGGGGGGGAGGGGGGGGGAGGGAAAAAAATTCCGTTTTCCGCCGGACTTCTTTTTTCCGCTTGCGGGGTCTTTCTTTCCGCTTGCTGGTTGCCGGCTACTGGTTGCCGGCTTTTGTCTTGGTGGCGGTGCGGGTTTCGAGCCAGGTTGTGATGATTTCCGAGTCGGGGGGCGTTCTGGGCGGGACCATGCCGGACCAGTCGCCGTTTTCGTCGATCAGGAATTTTTGGAAGTTCCAGGTGACGGGGGCGTCTTGTTTTCCGTTGGCGGCGGCTTGCGTCAGCCAGGCGTAGAGGGGGTGGATGTCGTCGCCTTTGACGGAGATTTTGGACATCATGGGAAAGGTGACTTGGTAGCTGGTGGCGCAAAATTCTTTGATTTCCGCGTCCGTGCCCGGTTCTTGGTTGCCAAAGTTGTTCGCGGGAAAGCCGATGATGGCGAATTGGTCCGGGCCGTATTTTTTATAGAGCGCTTGCAGTTGGGTGTATTGTTTGGTGAGGCCGCATTTGGAGGCGACGTTGACCACGAGGACTTTTTTGCCTTTGAGCGTGGCGAGGTTGAAGGGGTTTCCGTTGATGTCGCGGACGGTGTAGTTGTGGAAATTTCCGGTTTGCGCGGGGGCGGTGGCGGCGGTGGCGGCGGGGGCGGTTTGTTTGGGGTAGCCGACGATGTTGTTGAGCATGGGGATTTGGGTGGGGGTGAGTTTCAGGGCGTCTTTGAGTTTGTCGGTTTGCATGCTGGTGCGCGGGACGGTGGCGAGGCCGCAGCCGGAGCAGAATAGGGCGATGTTTTGCGATACGATGCCGGCGTCGAGGGCGGCCCAGTGGCGTTTGCGTTGGTCGTCGGCGTTGCCGAAGCGGGAGAGTTCGGAGACCATCACGAGGTGGAGGGGGGCTTGGAGCGCGAATTTCTGGGCGCCGGCGACGAGGGGGCGGAGGTCGCCGGCGGCGATGGGTTGCAGGGTGTGTTCTTTGGCGTCGTAGAGGTAGGCGGCGTCGGGCAGGATGGCGTAGAGGTCGATGTCTTGTTTGTTGCTTGCGGTGGGGGCGGTGCGTCGTCCGTCGGGGCGGTTGATGCCGTTGGCGGCCCAGAGGAGGTCGGAGAGGTCTTGGTGGTTGAGGGGGCGGGCGGCAAATTCGCGTTGGGACTGGCGTTGGGCGAGTGCTTGCATGATGTTGGCGCCGCGGGTTTTGTCCGGGGTGTTGAGTTTGATGGCGGCGGGCTGTTGGGCGTGGAGGTGCGTGCCGGCGGCGAGGAGGGTGAGGAGGGCGAGGTGGGCGAGGTGGCGTTTCATGTTGTGCGGGTGGTTGGGTTGTGGGTGAGGAGTGGCGTGGTGTTTCGTAGAGGTGTCATAGACGCAATTTCTCCGCAAAAGGAGACGGGGGCGCGGATAAAAAATCGGTGTTGTCGGGGGTCAATCGAGGGTTCGTCGATAGCGTTTCAGCGCGATGGTCATCATCGCCGTCAGGAAGAGGGCGATCGGTGCGGTTTCGGGCGCGATGTCCGCGAGGTCGTTGTTTTTCAGGAGCACGCCGCGCGCGATGCGCAGGAAGTGGGTCAGCGGCAGGCAGTTTCCGAGGGTTTGCGCCCATGCGGGCATGCCGCGAAAGGGGAACATGAAGCCTGAGAGGAGTAGCGAGGGCAGGAAAAAGAATACCGCCATTTGCACTGCTTGGAGTTGGTTTTTCGCCAGTGTGGAGAAGGTGATGCCCACCGAGAGGTTCGCGACGATGAAGAGCAGGGCGACTGCGTAGAGCAGGGGCAGGTTTCCGGTCAGCGGTACGTTGAACAGGTGGCGCGCCACGCCGAGCACCAGTGTCATCTGGATGTAGCCGACGGCGATATAGGGCAGGATTTTCCCGGTCAGCACTTCGAGCGGGCGCGCGGGGGTGGCGAGCAGGGTTTCCATGGTGCCGCGTTCGCGTTCGCGGGTGATGGCGAGCGCGGTGATGATTACCATGGTCATGGTGAGCACCACGCCCATCAGTCCTGGCACGGTGTTGTATTGCGTGATGTTTTCGGGGTTGTAATGCCGGTGCACGAGTAGTGTGAGCGGTCCGGCGTTTCCGTGCAATTCGGTCAGGGGGCCGGGCAGGTCGTGGGCGAGCGCGTGGGTCATGAGCAGTGTCATCGCCGCCAATGCCGGCGCTGTGGCCGCCGGGTCGGTCGCGTCGGCTTCCAGGAGCACCGCGGGGCGTTCGCCGCGCAGGAGTCGTCGCGAAAAATCCACGGGGATGTTGAGCACGAATTGCGCTTTGCCGAGTTGCAGGTGTTTGCGCGCGTCGGTTTCGGTTGTCGTGTGGTCGAGCACGTTGAAGTAATCGCTGTGTCGCATGGCCTGCACGAGGGCGCGCGCATAGGGGCCGCCGTCGGCGTCGAGCACGAGTGTGGGCAGGTGTCGCGGGTCGGAGTTGATGGCGTAGCCGAACAGCAGCAGTTGCACGACGGGGATGCCGATGATCATCGCAAAGGTCGCGCGGTCGCGCCGCATCTGGATAAACTCTTTCAACACGATGGCCCAGAAGCGTCTTGGCGAGAAGCGGTTCATGGGCGGGGGGGCCTCCTCTGTGTCTGAGCTTGCGTCTGCGTTTGTGCTTGAGCTTGCGGCTCTGTTGCCGCCTGAGCCTCTGTCGCCGCTTGCGCTTGCGTCTGCGGCTCTGTCTGCGTCTGCGCCTGCGCTTGCGTCCTCTCGAAATGGTCTCGCGCCAAGCCCATCAGGTTGATGAACACGTCCTCCAGTCCCGGCGTGACCTCTTCGCATCGTTGCGGGCCGTCGCGAAGCGCTTCCGCCAGGCTGGCTTCCGCCAGCGTCCGGTCGCGCGTGCTCACGTGCAGGGTGTTGCCAAAGGCGGCCACTTGCTCCAGCCCCGGCAGCGCGCGCAAGCGCGCCGCCACGCGCGGCAAATCCGGGCCGCTGACTTCCCAGGTGCCCAGTCCCGCGTCCGCGATCACTTCGGGCACCGTGCCGCGCGCGAGCAGGCGTCCGTAGGCGATATAAGCGATGCGGTGGCAGCGTTCGGCTTCGTCCATGTAGTGCGTGGTGATGAGCACGGTCAGGCCTTCGTCGGCGGCGAGCCGGTGAATTTCGTCCCAAAACTCGCGTCGTGCCTTGGGGTCCACGCCCGCCGTCGGTTCGTCGAGGAGGAGCAGCTTGGGGCGGTGGATCAGGCAGGCGGCGAGCGCGAGGCGTTGTTTCCAGCCGCCCGAGAGGTGTCCGGCGAGTTGGTGGCTGCGTCCCGCCAGTCCGAGTCGTTCCAGGCTTTCCGCCACCGCCGCGCGGCGGTGCGGCACGGCGTAAAGCCGCGCCACGAAATCCAGGTTTTCGCGAATGCTCAAATCTTCATAAAAGCTGAAGCGTTGCGTCATGTAGCCCACTTGCAAGCGGATCGCCGCCTGCTCGCGCAACACGTCCAGCCCCAGGCAGGTCCCGCGTCCGGCGTCCGGCGTGAGCAAGCCGCACAGCATGCGGATAAAGGTCGTCTTGCCCGAGCCGTTGGGTCCCAGAAATCCGTGAATTTCCCCGCGTCCCACCTGCAAGTCGAGCCGGTCAACGGCCACCTTGCCGCCAAATCGCTTCGTAATTCCCTGCACGTCAATGACGAGGTTCATGGATAGATGGGTGGGTAAATGGGTGGGATAAATGGGTGGGTAAATGGGTTATCAGTATCTGGAAAAAGAAATCACGGAAGCACGAAAGTGCGGAAACGCGGAAAACGCTGATGGGCGGAAAATGCGGAGGGGTGGCCCGGTTTCCCCATACGCCTTGCTTTTCAAATACGTTAACCGCGAAAAGCGCGAAAAGACGCGAGATTTTTACGATTGGGTCTACCCAATTTCGGCCAAGGGCTAATTAATCACTGATGGGACGCGCCGCCTCTGACGTAGCGCAGACTTCCAAGTCTGCTTGGCTTGGGCGGCGCGGAGCGCCGTCGGGCAGGTTGGGAAACCTGCGC
>JAIRTK010000193.1 GCA_031254955.1 Opitutaceae bacterium | reverse complement strand
CTCCGGCACAAATGGTTCGACGAAAACCATCACTCGAAAAATTCGAGCGCGGCATCGCGGACCGCGAATTTGTCGCCGAAACCTTCCCCCTCTACTGGCCCAACCTCGCCCCCAACGCCTGCCCCTGTATGCGCTGCGCCGACCACTACCTCGTCGGCCACACCGACATCCACCACCGGCATCGATTGCGCCGACGCCTTCCTCGGCACCGGGCAATTGCTCATGGACGCCTGCGACGACCCCGACCGAGTAAAAACCTTCATCCGCCGCTGCTCCTCGCACTTTGAATTTATCTACGGATACTGTGGCCGGCTCCTGCGCGAGCACGGCCAGCCCTCCGCCACCTGGATCGGCATCCCCTCGCCCGACACCATCCACATCCCCGACACCGACCTCTCCGCGATGATGTCGCCCGGATTCCTCCACGAATTCGCCCTGCCCCGATACCGGAAGAAGTGCGCCTGACCCGGCACAACATCCTGCGCATGGATGGCAAAGGCGTGGCCGCCCATCTCGACGACTTTCTGCCCATCAAGGAACTCAACGGAATCCAGTGGGAGCAAGGCCCCGGCGAAGACAAACCCATCCTGCAATGGTGCGCGCTGATCGAAAAAATCCAGCGAGCCGGCAAGGGGGACCTGAAGCCGTCCAAGCTTGACGCCTTCATGACGCGGATGCACCCGCGCAACCTCTACCTGTGCCTCGCGACGCACGCCACGGAAGAGCCAAAGCACATCCTCAAAAAACTGAAGCACTGGCGCCAGCCTCCCACCACCGCACCCGCCTGAACCCCCATCCCCTGTTTAAAGTTTCCCCTCCAAAACCAGCCCACTAAACCACCCAAGGATTTGAAAAAATAAAATCTCATGACGACGCCCTCTAATCAGAAGTTTGATTCTAATCAGGGCGGGTCTTGAAGTTGCTCAGTATTTCACGCTGCAGCCGTATGGCTGGCTGATGGATTTGGCGACCGGCTTGCCGGCCTTCAGCGCGTCCAGCGCGGCGGTCACGTAGTTCGTGGCCTTGGCGATGTCGGCTTGGTTCGCGGAGCGGATGCTGTCGATCGCGCCGGCGTAGGCCAGCGTGCCGTCCGCCGCGATGACATACATGTGGGGCGTGGTCTTGGCGCCATAGAGGCGTCCGACTTTGCCGTCACTATCGCGGCAATACGCGGACGGCGCGGCGCCGTTCTTTTGCGACCACGCGGTGACTTGCGGCACGGCGTAGTCGCCTTGTGCTCCGGGGCGGGCCGAATTGATGGTGATCCAGACCATGCCCTCGGCGGCGGCGTTTTTCTGGAGCGTCGGGATGTTGCCGCTTTTATAGTGTTTCATCACAAACGGGCATTCGGGATTCACCCATTCGAGCACCACGATTTTGCCGCGATGGCCGGAGAGCGAGATGGATTTTCCCTGGATGTCGGTCAGCGTGAAATCCGGCGCGGCCTTGCCGATTTCGGCGGGGGCGGCAAACCTGCCAAGGCATCCAGCCACGGTGAGCGCGAGCATGAGGAACGAATTGCGGCTTGTCTTTTTCATGGGCTGATGACGGTTCCAACTCATTCTTATAACCAGAATTCGCCCCGTCGCCAGTCCGAAAGCCGTTTTCGCGGAAAGCATTCTTTCGACATCCGCGGATTTTTTATCTTTTTGGAATGCCTCTCATGCTGTTCAAACTCACCACCCAGGAAAAACGCGCCCTCTCCCTCATCGCCGTGCTGATCGTGCTCGGGATTATCGGCCTCTGGATTCTCTAGGGGACTTCTGAAAATTCTTTTTAACCGCGAAGGGCACGAAGGATGCGAAGGATGGGAAGGACACGAAAGACGTGAAAAACGCGAGGTAATCAGAACCTCAGTAAAAACCATAAATTGGTTCATATTAAAATAATTACACAAAACCCGTGATTCTGTTTTCCGCTCTTCCCATCCTTTGCTCCCTTCCCATCTTTTACTCCCTTCGCATCCTTCCCGCCCTTCGCCCCCTTCACATCTTTCGCGCCCTTCACGCTCTTCCCACCCTTCGCGCCCTTCGCGCCCTTCGCGGTTAATTTTCAGAACCTCCCTCTAGTCCTTTTGCCAGCCCGCCGCCCTGCGTGTCATGCCCATCCCATCATCTCCTCAAAAACCGCAAGCCATGCCCGTAGCCGATGCGCCGCCACCGCCGCCAACCGACGGCGGCGCGCCCGCCATCCCTCCGGCGCGCGACACGGCTGGCGCGCCCCTGCCATTGCCCGGCTGGTCGCTCGCCGCCGTCCTCGCCATCGTCGCCCTCGCCGTCGCCGTCCTCTGGCTCGCCGGCCACCGCGCCGCCGACCGCGCGGCCTTGTCCGCCTCGCGCCTTGAGGCGGAATTCGCCGCCATCGAAACACGGGAACTCCGCCAGCAACTCGAAGCCGAGCGCATCCTCTCCGCCGCGCAACTTGCGCGCCTGCGCGCCGCCGCGTTCCCGGAGGACACCCAGCTCCACGCCTTCCACGCGATGGACAACACCGGGCGCCTCTCGCTCCACCTCGTCGCCTGCGCCGTCTGGAGTCCGGCGTTGGGCAAAGGAGAACTGCATTTCACCAGAAAATGGCCTTCCGCTGACCGGACGCGGACCTTGGTCCTGACTGTCGCCGGCACGCCCGGCACGTCCGACACGCCCGGCCCCCGCCTTGCCGAATTTGCCGCCGACACCCAAAAACTCCCCTTCACCACGCCGCCCGGCACGCCCGCCCGCGCCCGCTTTTTCATTCACGAAATCAAGCACGGCGACCTCGCCCCGGTCGCCGCCGGACGCCCCGTGGCAAAGCCGGAAAACGCACCCTCGCCGTGAACCGCCCCGCCCCCGCGCGCCTCGTCTCCACGCACACCCTCCCCGCGCACACCCCGCCCGCCACCGCTGACGGCGCGCCCTCCAAAAAAACCTTTCCCCGCCCGCCCCATCATGGCACAACGCACATCCGTGCCCACCGACATCCAACGCATCAACGCCCGCGACACACATGCCGCCATCGAGCGCCTGGCCCGCCTCATCCTCCAACGCCACCCGGCGGACGAACAACTCCTCTTCCTCGGCATCGCCAACGGCGGCATCGTCCTCGCCCGCCGCCTTGCCCTCCATTTCAAGCGCGCCCTCGCCGGCACGCTCGACATCTCCTTCCATCGTGACGACATCGGACGCCACCCCATCCCGAAAGAATTCGCCCCCACGCACATCCCGGCTGACGTGAACGGCGCGCGCATCCTCCTTGTCGATGACGTTCTCCAGTCCGGCCGCACCATCAACGCGGCCCTCAACGAACTCTTCGACCACGGCCGCCCCGAACGCGTCGAACTGGCCGTGCTCATCGACCGCGGCGACCGGCGCCTGCCCATCGCGCCCGACTTCAGCGCCCTCCAACTCATCACCGCCCCCGACGAAAAAATCATCGTCCACATCGCCCCCGACACACCGGCCAAGGACCACATCACCATCGCGCCAGCGCCACCGACGAAGAAAAAAACCGCCGGATGACAAGCATCCAAAAAACCCGCCCCCGCTCCCGCCACCGTCCCCCGCTCCCGCCAACTTAAACTCAAACTTAAACTCAAACACCCTCCCCCTCCATGCCCTGGCACCGCAAAGACCTCATCACGCTCGAAGAACTCAGCCTCGACGAAATCAACCAAATCCACGCCACCGCCGCCGCCTTCAAAAAAATCCTCGGCCGCAGCGTGAAAAAAGTCCCCGCCCTCCGAGGCAAGACCATCGTCAACCTCTTCCTCGAACCGAGCACCCGCACCCGGCTCTCCTTCGACATGGCGGCCAAACGCCTCAGCGCCGATGTCATCTCCTTTGACGCCGCCGCCTCCAGCACCACCAAAGGCGAAACCCTCCGCGACACCGCCGAAAACATCCGCGCCCTCGGCGCGGACATGATCGTGATCCGGCACGCCGCCTCCGGCTCGCCCCTCTACCTCTCCAACATCCTCGACATCCCCGTCATCAACGCCGGCGACGGCGCGCACGCCCACCCCACGCAAGGACTGCTCGACACCTTCACGATGCGCGAACACCTCGGCGACCTCCGCGACCGCAAAGTCGTCATCCTCGGCGACATCCTCTTCAGCCGCGTCGCCCGCTCAAACATCCACGCACTCAGCAAATTCGGCGCCAAAGTCACCCTCGTCGGCCCCTCCACCCTCGTCCCGCGCTGGTTCGCCGGCCCCGGCGTGGAAGTCACGCACGACCTCCGCGGCGCGCTCGCCGGCGCCGAAGTTGTCATGCTCCTGCGGATACAACACGAACGCCAGGCCACCGCCAGCTTCCCCTCCCTCGGCGAATACACCAGCATGTTCGGCCTGAACAAAACCCGCGCCGGCTGGCTCAATCCCCGCGCCATCATCATGCACCCCGGCCCGATCAACCGCGGCGTCGAAATCGACAACGACCTCGCCGACGGCCCCAACAGCGTAATCCTCGGACAAGTGACCAACGGCATCGCCGTCCGCATGGCCGTCCTGTATCTATGCTCGGGCGGCCAGCCGGAAAACGTCATCGGATGAAATTAAAACCAACACTAAGACATCCTTGCTTGAGCTTCCTCCCCTTTGTTGCCCTCTGCTCAATATTTAGAACATCCGTTAATTTTTAATTTTTAATTTTCACACCATGTCCTCCCTCTGGATCCAAAACGCCCGCATCATCGACCCCGCCTCCAAACGCGACGCCACCGGCGACCTCTGCGTCAACGACACCGGCAAAATCGTCCCCGCCCTTTCCCCCGCCGCCAAAAAACGCGCCCGCAAAATCGACGCCGCCGGCCTCGTGGCCTGCCCCGGCCTCGTTGACATCCACGTCCACTTCCGCGAGCCCGGCCAGACCCACAAAGAAACCATCGCCACCGGCTCGCGCGCCGCCGCCGCGGGCGGCTTCACCACGGTGGTCTGCATGCCCAACACCACCCCCCCCGCCGACAACGCCGGCACCATCCAAGCGATCAAAGACGCCGCCGCCCGCGACGCCATCGTGCACGTTTACCCCACCGGCTGCATCACCGCCGGCATGAAAGGCCAAAACCTCGCCCCCATCGGCTCGCTCAAACGCGCCGGCGTCGTCGCCATCACCGACGACGGCGACTGCGTCCAGTCCAGCCGACTCATGCGCTCCGCCGTCGAATACGCGAAAATGTTCGACCTCCCCGTGATGGACCATTGCCAAGACCACGCCCTCACCCAAGGCGCCGTGATGAACGAAGGCATCATGTCCACCCGCCTCGGCCTGCGCGGCTGGCCCCACGCCGCCGAAGACATCATCGTCTCGCGCAACGTCATCCTCTCGCACTACACCGGCGCGCACATCCACCTCCAGCACATCTCCTCCAAATATTCCGTCGAACTCATCCGCCGCGCCAAATCCCGAGGCACGCGCATCACCGCCGAAGCCACCCCGCACCACATCGCCCTGACCGACGCCGCCCTCGCCACCTACGACACCCACTTCAAGATGAACCCGCCCGTCCGCACCGAGGAAGACCGGCAAGCCATCATCGAAGGCCTGCGCGACGGCACGATCGACATCATCGCCACCGACCACGCCCCGCACACCGACTACGAAAAAGACCGCGAATTCGACTTTGCGCCCAACGGCATCATCGGCCTCGAAACCGCGCTCCCCGTCGTGCTCGACGTGCTCATGCGCCGCTCGAAATTCCGGCTCCCCAAAATCATCGACCTGATGACCCGCCGCCCCGCGGAATTATTGAAACTGAACGCCGGCACCCTCGCCGAAGGCGCCCCCGCCGACATCTGCCTCTTCGACCCCGCCGAGAAATGGGTGTATGACGCGAAAGCCGGCCAAAGCAAATCCGCCAACTCCCCCTGGCACAATCACCCCCTCTCCGGCCGCGTGAAATATACCATCGTCAATGGAGTGCTTGTATATGGAAACGGGAAGCTTGATCACTGAAATTGCGCGGACGCGGCATTTCGCAGCTCCGCGTAACATCAGACTATAACACCATTTCCTAATCAGAATTAGGCTTTGGAGTGCCAGCGTCACGCCGCGTCCGGCCAGCCAGATCCGCGCGTCCCGTCCACGCTTGAAGTCACCTTTTTCGAGTTTTCCGCGCAGTTCGACCCGGATGGCCTCGTCCACGCGGACACTCGGGGCGCGCTCCGCGTAACCGGTGGCCAGCAGTTGTTTCACCCCGCCTTCTTGAAACGCGCGCACGTGGGTAAACACGATCGGGCGGCTCACGCCCGCCGCCTCCGCAAGCTCGCCGGCGGTGAGTCGGTGCTGCGCCACCAGCCGGATGCCTTGCAGCCGTTTGCGGCCGCTCTCGTCGTGCTTGCCACGCCAGGCGCGCTCCAGTTTCGCCATGCGTTCGGCGCCCAATCGGGAGCGGGTTCTCATTGCGGGGTTGAGGTTGATGGCGAATATCGCCCTGCAAAGTATAGATTTATACCAATTCCGAACAAAATTTATTCTTTTGGATGGATAGCCGCCGTGCTGCCCATTTCTTTCTCTTTCCTCTTTATCTTTCTCTTTCTCCTCGTTTCCAACCAGTAATGGGAGGAA
>JAIRTK010000186.1 GCA_031254955.1 Opitutaceae bacterium | reverse complement strand
AGCACGGGGCGATAACGGCCAAAACAGGGCGTTCGCAACTAATGGCATTCGTGTCGGACAATGACGGAAAGAACTGGCAAGGCGGTCTGGTGATTGATGAGCGCAACGAAGTCAGCTATCCCGACGGCATGCAGGCAAGTGATGGACGTATTTATATTATATATGATTATCAACGCCACCGCGCGAAAGAGATCCTTATGGCTGTATTCGCGGAGGAAGATGTATTGGCGGGCAAAACAGTTTCGGGGAAAACTCGCTTTCGGCAAAGCGTAAACAAGGCCACCGCCGTGAATAAACGTCATGCCATAGCGCCCGCTGAAGCTGATTTTATGTTGAGCACTGATGGCAGAACACCCAAAGATGCTGCTCCGTTTCCGAATGAGAGCGCCCAACCATGATGGATGGCTAAATTTTTCCGGGCTTTTGCCATAGTTCTACAAACTCTCCAATAACACTCGCTTCTTGTGTGATGCTTTGAAACGGGCACGGCGTATCGATATTGACCAAAGTTCACAGGCGAAGATTCCAAAATGCTCAATATCGATCCCAGCAGACCAAGAGCGTCCAACAAAATGAATTTTGGAGTGATCTTGACATGATGATGGAAGCGGCAAGCGAAAGGAAAGCGCGATGCATATAACCGTGCCGCTCGTAACGAATGCGCAGCCGCCGGAATTGGTGGAGCCAGGCGATGGTGCGCTCGACCACCCAGCGGCTTGCGCCCAAGCCGCTGCCGTGGGCGACGCCGCGCCGGGCAAGAAACGGCGTGATGCCCTCCTGGCTGAGGCGGCGGCGGAACTCCTCGCTGTCCTAGGCCCGGTCGGCATACAGACTGACGATTTTGCGGCGCAGGCAGCCGGGCAGCGCGGCCAGCAGCGCAAACAGATACTGGCTGTCGTGCCGGTTCGCCGACGAGAGGCCCGTGGCCAGGGGCACGCCCAGGGCGTCGGTCAGGACATGGTGTTGGCTGCCCGGCTTCGCCCGGTCGACCGGATTGGGACCGGTCTGGCTCCCCCAAAAACAGCCCGCACGCTGCTTGAATCCACGGCCGCCCTCGACCAGTCGATTTTCCCCGCTCCGTCGAGCTTTTCGCGCAGCTTGGTTTGCAGGCGCTCTCAGCCCCCCGCCGCCAGCCATTCGCGCATCCGCCGCCAGCAGGTCATGCCGCTCCCGCAGCCAAGCTCCTGCGGCAGATCCTCCCAGCCCATCCCCGTCTTCAGGATGAAGATTATCTCCGTGAGCGCCTCCCGGTTGCCCACGCGCTTGCGCCCGGGGTTGCGCTTGCGCCTCGGCTTGACCGGCAGCAACTCCTCGATCTCCGACCATAGCCCGTCGCTCAACAATGGTTTTGACTTCCCTCGGTTTCATAGTGCCTTCGCCTCCTTTTCAAATCATTTTGTTAGACGCTCTTATACCACTTTCCTCCCAGTTTCACTTTTTACACCAATTCTTTTAACCACGGATTGCACGGATAAAACGGATTACACGGATGTTTAATTCACTGAAAAACAAAGGATTTAATCTGTGTCGTCCGTTGAAATCCGTGCAATCCGAGGTCGGCTTGGAGGGTGTTTCTCAAGAAGGGTTTTGATTAAGAGCATCTAACAAAAAGAAGGCTTGATCGAAGAGACACAGCGGACATGGAGGCGCGCGGCGGCGGATGTAGGGCTTCGCTTGCGAAGCCCGTTGCCGGACGGCAGTCGCGCGCGTTTGTGTTTTATGCGACTGCGCCGGCGCACTGGCGGAAGCAAATCCGTGGCGTCCTTCCGCGACGGGCTTCGCAAGCGAAGCCCCTACATCTTCGCCTTTCCCCTCGCTTTTCATACCGTCTTTCGGCCTGCCCTATTGTAATTTTGTTAGGCGCCCTAAGAAATGGTATAAAACCCTTTCCCAGTGAATATGACACTTTATAAGCAGAGCCATGTAGGGGCTTCGCTTGCGAAGCCCGTTGCTGGTGCGAAGCCCGTTGCTGGTGCACGTCCGTTGCTGGTGCGCGGTTATCAAGCCGGGCACCGCTTGCGACGCCCCTGCAAAAGAGTGGTTTTCATTGGGAATGGGTAGGACAACCTGCGTTACACCGGCGGCGCGCAACCCCGGTTAAAAAGAGAAAGCCTTGAAATCAGGGGCAAATCCCAACCGTCATTCGGGTCACGCCCCCGGTTTTCCACGCGCGGGGCGCAGACAGCGGCAGGACTGGCGCTTCACGAAATCGGGAGTGATGAGGTATTCCTTCCGCAACGCGCCCCGCGCGGCCCGGCGCTGGCGGGTGCCGAGTTGCGTGGCGAGCAGGGTGAGGGTCTCGACCACGCGCGGGATGTGCACGTCGAAGGTGGTCAGCGGCGGGTCCAGCTCGGAGGTGATGGGGAGATTGTCATAGCCGATGAGGCTGATGTCGTCCGGCACGCGAAGCCCGGCGTCGCGCGCGGCCTTGCGTCCGCCGATGGCGAGCCAGTCGGAGGCAAAAATAATGGCCGTGGGGCGGACGCGTTTTTTGAGAAGCGGCAGCACGGCGTCGCGCGCGCCGTCCTTGTTGCAGGCGGCGGCGTCCAGCGTGACGACCCACTCCGGGCGGACGGGCAGGTTGAACTCCGCCATCGCCGCCGGAAACGTTTCCAGATAGTTGTGGAAATACTGCTCGCCCGAGGGTCCCGTGACCATCGCGATGCGCTCATGGCCGAGCGCGGCGAGATACTGCACCGCCATGCCGCAGCTCCGGCCCGTGTCGGCCATGAGCGACACCTGGTCCTCGTGCGCCGAGCGTTTGTCGTAGAGGATGGCGGGGACGCCCAGCGCGTGCGCGACGTGAAACGCCGGCGCCTCGAAGTGCCCGTAAAACAGCCCCACGTCCACGCCCTCGGCTTGGGCGCGCAGGTCCTCGTCGTCCTTGTAATAGAGCACGCGCAACTCCGCGCCGTGCTCCGCCAGGCTGGCGCGCAGGGTCTCGATGAGGTTGAGCGCGGCGGGGTTGATCTCGCGGTTCGGGCCGTAGTAGGGGGCGAAAAAAAGCCCGAGTTGCAGCGAGGGGCGGTGGCGCAGGCGGCGGGCGGCGCCGTTGGGCAGAAAGTGGTGCGCGCGCGCCGCCTCCAGCACGCGGCGGCGCGTGTCGGGGTTCACGCCGTAGCGGTTGTTGAGCGCCCGCGAGACGGTGCCGATGCTCACGCCGACGAGCCGGGCGAGGCTCTTGATATTGACCGGGACGGCGGCGGAGGCGGACGAGGTTTTGGATTTTGCGGCCATGAAATCCCGGACAAAATGAGGCGGGCGACGGCGGAGGGCAAGTTTTTGCATTGACATCGTAAACGTTTACGAAACTACCCTGTCCGCCATGCCGAAACTACCCTTTGCCAAACTCGTCGCCCGCCTGTCCGCCGGCGCGGCGCTCGCCTTCGCCCCGCTTGGCGCGTCCGCCGCCGGCGCCACGTTGCTTGTCGAACCCGAGACGTTTGTCGCGCTCGGCTCGTGGCAGAAAACCGGGATTCACATCCAGTCCAGCAACATGCCGGGCACCGCCTTCGCCGGCGTCAACATCACGCGCCCCGGCGTTTACCAAATCTGGACGCGCACGCAGGATTTTCCCGCCAGCCAGCCTGGGACGCGCCGCTGCCTCATCAAGCTCGACGGGCAGCCCGCGGCGCGTGAATCGGGCCGGCACGGGCGGGACGGCTGGTATTGGGAGCACGTGGGCGAGGCGCGGCTGGAGGCCGGCGTGCGACTGCTGGAAATCGAGGATTCCGCGCGGTTCTACGCGCGCCTCGACGCGGTTCTGCTGTCCTCGGAGGGGCTGGACCCGAACAGCGTGGGCCGGGATGCGTTGAACAAATACCGCGTGGATGTCGTGCAGCCGCGCCGCGTCGCGCCCGGCGGCGAGATGAGGCCCGCCGTCCCCGACCGCGAAGCGCCGCCGCTGGCGGCGCTGGACGCGCCCGGCGCCACGCTGGTGTTCCGCGCGGCGCGGGCGGCGGACGGCTCGGCCCGCGTGTGGCGCGAGGTTGCGCACAGGACATCCGGCGGCCCGGCGGTCACGGTCGAGGCGGGCGTGGAGCCGCTGTTGTTGATGGAGAGCGCGGAAAACATCGCGTCGTTCGAGGGCTATTTTCCGGCGTGGAAAAACGACGCCGTGGTGGCGTGGCAATTGGGCGGGCGGACCTTTTCGCGTCCGGCGGACCCGCGCGACCCGTTTGCCGCCGGCTGGCAATCAAGGCTGGAGCCTGTCGCGGCGCGGCGCGTGAAAACCGGCGGCGGCGCGGACGCGGTCGAGGTGGAGTATCGCGAGATTTTGCCTGTTGGAATGGTTCTGTCACGTGCGCCGAGGACAATCCGCGCCATCTGGCACGCGCCGGCGGAGGGCTTTGCCGCGCGCGTGGAGGTGGAGCACGAGGCGGAGGCGGACGGCTGGTATGCGTTCGCGTTTGCCTCCGGCGCCGCCGTGCCGCGCGACGAGGTGGCGGCGGTGCAGTTGCCGCCGTTGTTTCAATTCCGCCGGGTGCCGGACGCGGCGGAGATGATCACGTCCTCGCTGACCTCGCATCCGTTTGCCTTGGTCGAGCGCCGCGCGAAAGGCGGTGCCGCCGGGGCGACTTTCGGCGTGGTCGCCGCGCCGGAATTTCTCTCGCGCGAGTGGCCGACGAAGCACAACGCGCGTTGCGGGTTCGCCCTGGTCGCGCCGTCGGGCGAGGCACAAGGCTGGATTTTCGCGCCCATTCTGGGCGGGAAAAACTCGCACGCGAAGCGCGGCGAAAAAGTGCGCGCGACCTGGTGGGCGGTGGCCGCGCCGCAACCGTGGACGGAAGTCATGCGCGCCGCCGACACAAAAATCTTCGGACTGGCCGACTACCGCGAGCCGGTCGCCGCCTCGCTCACGGAGCAGGCGCTCAACATCATCGACCTGATGGCCGACGACGAGGCCTCGGGCTGGGATGCGCGGCTGAAGGGGCCGGCGAACATCGAAAGCCCGAACACCGTGACGCACGCCGCGCCGCTGGCCTATTTCACGGCGGCCCGCCTCACGCGCGACGAGGCGTTTTTCAACCGCCGCGCGCTGCCCGCGCTGGAGTATCTGCTCAGCCGGCCCGGCGCGCATTTCGCCCTGAGCGCGGAGGGCAACCTTTACGTCACGAAACGAACCGCCCGCATCGACTTCAAAAACCTCTTTTTCGGCTCCGCCGTCTGGCAGGGCGCGGACGACCTCACCGGCGGCCTGAACCCGTGGCTGCTCGACTACATGCGCACCGCCGAGGGCCGCCCGCTCAAGCCCGCCAACAACAGCGCCGAGACCGACTGGTCGGGCTGGCTCGCCCTGCTCCGCCAAAAGCCGGACGCCGCCCTGCTCAAGCGCGTGCAGGCCAACGCGGACGGCTGGATCAAGCGCGCCTTTGAGAACAACCCCGGCCTGACAAAAACGACCGGCATTCAGCCGTTCTACAATGTCGCGGTTTATCCCTGCTGGTGGGACCTGCTCGACCTGTGGCAGCTCACCGGCGAGCCGCGTTATCTCGACGCGGCCCGGCTCGGCGCCTGGCAGACCGTGGCCGGCCAGTGGGTGACGCCGCCGCCGGGCGGGGGAGCGCTCACGTTGTATCCTGAAAACAAATACACCTGCCTGCACCACGTCTGGTGGCGGGGCGACAGGACCTGGCGCATGGGCTGGCCCGAGGGCATCAAGCCGCACATCCGCGCGCGCGCCTCCTTTGCCATGCCCGAGAAAACCGTGCCCGAGTGGGTCGTGTCGCCCTCCGGCCTCGGCGTGGAGCAACCGATCACGTATTTCAGCGCGTCGGACAAGATGAGCAACATCCAGCTCGCCGTCTGGGCGCCGAGCCTGCTGCGCCTTTACGGCGGGACGGGGGACGATTACTGGCGCGTGTTCGCCCGCAACGCCATCATCGGGCGCGGCGCGAATTATCCCGGTTATTATCTCTCCGATTATATCGACGTGATGCAGCGGCCCGACTACCCGCGCGCGGGGCCGGACCTGACCTCGTTTTACTGGCACCACGTGCCGGTGCACCTGGCGATGCTGCTCGACTATCTCGTCACCGACGCCGACGTGCGCACGCAGGGCGCGGTGCGCTTCCCCTACGCGCGCCAGCAGGGCTACGTGTGGTTCACCTCGCGCGTTTACGGCGGGCGCGCCGGACGGGTTTTCGACGACGAGGACTGCCGCCTGTGGCTCGACCGGACGAAATTCCGCGTGGACACGCCGCTGGTCGATTATTTCGGCGCGCGCGGGAAAAACCAGTTCCACCTCGTGCTGCTCAACCAGTCCCGCGGCGAGGTCACGGCGGGCGTCGAACTCGACTCCGCCGCGCTCCGGCTCGCGCCCGGCGCCCGCCCGGCCCTCCGCACCGCCGGCGACCCGGGAAAAAAGACCCGGCTCGTGCTCAAGCCGGACGGACGCCGCCTCGTCACGCTTCCGCCCGGCGGCCTCGCCGTGCTCACGTTTGACGCGGCGGAGGAAACCGTGACCCCGGCCATTCCCAAACTCGAAACCAGGCCGGTCTCGGCGGACCTCGGGAAAACGTGGGGCGAAATGCGGGCGTTCCGCATCCGCTCGCCCTTTGGCAGCGACGCAGTGTATGTCGTGCTGGACGGACGGCCCGGCGCGGGCGCAACCGCGCGGCTGGAGCTTGAAAGCGGCGGCGCCGCCGTCGGTAACGGCCCGCGCGCCGACGCGTTCCCGTATGAATTTTCCGTCCCGCGCGTGGACATGGCGCGCGACATCCGTCTGCGGCTTCACCTTGCCGAGTCCGGCAAGCCGGAGACCGCGACGCCGTGGTTCGAGCTTCCCGGCACGAAGGAAAAGGCCGAAGGGCCGAAAAACTGAAGGGCAGAAAAGCCCTCTCCTCCCATGAAATCTTTCTTCTTTCCTCTTTATCTTTCTCTTTATCGTTCCCCTTCCCTTTATCGTTCTCGTTCCCTTTATCGTTCTTCGTTCTCGTTCTCGTTCTCTTTAGGGAGATTTCAAAATTTCACTCCCCCTTCCCCCTATCCGACAAATCAACCGCGAATGAACGCAAATCAACCGCGAATAATTGCGAATAATCGCGAATAAAAACAAAGGTGAACAAATAAAAATACAATAAACTCATATTTAAATAATAGAGTTATTCGCCAACCCTGTTTTCACCGTGATACAAAATCCACACCCCCTTAACTCTTGGCCGAAGGCGGGCGGTAGGGAGGCCTCTCCGAGGCCTCCGCGAAAACACCCCGATTTCCCCATGAATGTTCCAGCCGTCCTCCCCATCCGGCGGAGGCCTCGGAGAGGCCTCCCTACCCGCTTCGCAACCATCAATCAGACATGGCGAAAAACCAAGTTCCCGAACGAGTCTAATCATGCATTCAATCCATCTTTCCAAATCCGCGTCTATTCGCACTCATTTGCGTCCATTTGAAATGATAAAGATAAAGAGGAAAAAAAGAAAGACCTGTTGAGTTACTTTAACCATCCCTTCCGCCCATGCACATCGGCTTGCTTGACTGGATCATCATCATCGGAGTGGTCGGCCTGTTTCTTGGCAGCGCCGTCTATCTGAAAAAATACACGCGCAGCGTGGCGGACTTTCTCGCCGCCGACCGCTGCGCGGGACGCTACCTCGTGTCGGTCGGCCAGGGCATGAGCCTGTTTGGCGTCACGGCCATGGTCGCCAATTTCGAGAAATTCTTTCAGGCCGGGTTCGGCGCGATGTGGTGGGAGTTCATGCTCGCGCCCGTGGGCCTGATCGTGGCCATGAGCGGCTGGGTCGTGTATCGCTTCCGGGCGACGCGGGCGCTCACGCTCGCGCAGTTCTTCGAGATGCGCTACACGCGGCGCTTCCGCATCATGTCGGGCATGCTCGGGTTCGTGTCGGGGCTGCTGAACTACGGCGTGTTTCCCGGCATCGTCGCCAACGTGCTCATCCAGCTTGCCGACCTGCCCGCGCAAACCGTCATCCTCGGCCTCGGCGTGGACACGCGCGCGCTCGTCATGCTGCCGCTGATGCTGGTGCCGCTGTTGATCACGCTCTACGGCGGGATGATCACATGCATCGTGACCAATTTTCTCCAAGGCATGTTCATGATCGCCGTGTATGTGGCGATCACGCTCTACCTGCTGAAACGCTTCGACTGGGCCGTGATGATGGAAAGCGTGTCAGCCGCGCCCGCCGGCGCCTCGCTGCTGGACCCGTTCGACCAGAAGGCCATCGCGGATTTCAACATTTGGTTTTTCCTCATTTTCACGTTCAAGGCGTTTTATAACTGCCTCGGCTGGCAAAACGCGCAGGGCTTCAATGCCGCCGCGACCTCGCCGCACGAGGCCCGCATGGCGAGCGTGCTCAGCGAGTGGCGGCGCGGCTTTTTATATATCGTGCCGCTGGTGATTCCGATTTGCGCCTATGCCGTGCTGCACCACGCGGGGCTGGCCGACTTGGGCGCGCTCGTGCAGTCGCGCCTCGGCGAGATTGGCGACGCCCAAATCCGCAGCCAGATGACCGTGCCGGTCACGCTCGCGGTGATCCTGCCCACCGGGTTGCTGGGATTGTTCATCGCCTCGATTATCGGCGGCTCCACGGCGGCTGACGCCAGCCAGCTTCATTCTTGGGGCAGCATTTTTATACAGGATGTCGTGCTGCCGCTGCGCAAGAAACCGTTCACGCCCGCGGAGCAGTTGCGCTGCCTGCGCCTCGCGGCGGCGGGCGTGGCGTTGTTCGCGTATCTGTGGAGCCTGTTCTTCCCGATGCGCGACCATATTTTTATGTATTTTCTCATCACCGGGACGATTTATCTCGGCGGCTCCGGCGCGGTCATCATCGGCGGCCTCTACTGGCGCCGCGCCACCGTGCAGGGCGCGTGGACGGCGATGATCACCGGCGCGGTGGTGGCCCTGCTCGGCGTCGGCCTGCAAACGGTGTGGCCCTCGGTGCCGTTCCTCCTGAGCCTCGCGCCCCGCATGCCGCTCAACGGCGCGTGGCTGGCGATGGTCGCCTACGCGGCCTCGATCGCCGGCTTCGTCGCGGTCTCGCTGGCGACCTCGCGCGGAAAACGCTTCGACCTCGACCTCATGCTCGGGCGGACGGGAGCCGCCGGCGTCCCGGAAACCGCGAAAAAAGTCGCTGAAAAATCCCCCGCGCCCGCCAAGCCGCGCGACATCTACACGCGCGAGGACCGCTGGACCATCGGCCTGAAGGTCGGTTGGACGACGGTCTTCACGGCCGCGTTTGTCATCGGCACGGCGCTGGGCATCGCGGGCTGGCTGCGAATCGAGTGGTGGCGCGGCTGGTGGGGCTTCACCGTGCTCGTGTCGATGCTCGCGGCGGTGGCGACGGTGGCGTGGTTTGTCATCGGCGGACGCCGCGACCTGCGAAGACTCTTCACCCACCTGCGCACCGCCAGCCGCGACGAGGAGGACAACGGGACGGTGGACGCGAAAAAATGACCGGTCACGGGCCGGCGCCCGCGTTTCCCCGATGTCAACGGTTGACCGAGGACGGGGTTGCCCCGGCGGGGCGCGTCCGAAAAGATGGCCGCCACACTATCATGACCTGTCTCTATAAATTGAAATATCAACTGCGCGTCCTGTGCGCCCTGGCGCTCGCCTTCGCGCATGGCCACGGCAAGGATGCCCCAATGAACGACGCCATCTCCCCGGACGGCTTCCGGTCGCCGGGAAAAGCATCAGGCCCGCATGTCTGGTGGCACTGGGTGGGATACAACGTTGACAAGGAGGGCATCACAAAGGACCTGGAGGCCATGCGCGACTCCGGCGTGGCCGGCGCGACGCTCTTCCAGCTTGTCTCGACCGCGACCGACCGGTATCCGCCCGTGGCCAACACCTATTCCCAAGACATTGATTATTTTAATGAAAAGTGGTGGGACTTGATAAAATACACGGCGGCGGAGGCCAAAAGGCTCGGCTTGGAGCTGGGCCTGCATAATTGCGCGGGCTGGTCGGTCAGCGGCGGCCCTTGGATAACGCCGGAAAACGCCATGCAGCAGGTCGTCTGGTCGGAGACCCGGATTTCAGGCCCGAGACGATTCACCGGCCACCTGAGCCGGCCCGAGGGGAAATTAAATTATTATAAAGACATCGCCGTGCTGCTGGTGCCGGACGGCGAGCCGGCGGTCGGCGGCATCATAGACATCTCCGACAAAATGCGGGGCGATGGAAAATTGACATGCGAAATTCCAAAGGGGGACTATATTATATACCGTTTCGGCCATACCCCGACCGGGGCAACCCCGACCTCGGCGCCCGAAAACGTCGACGCGCTGGAGGCGGACAAGATGAGCGCCGGGGCGATGGCCCTCCACCTGCGAAACATCCTGGAACCGTTGAAAAAACACGCCGGCCCCTATCTCGGCGGCACGATCACGCACATGCTCTTCGACAGTTACGAGGCCGGCGACCAGAATTGGACGGCCCGGATGCGGGAGGAATTTCTCGCCCGGAAGGGTTATGATATTATTCCGTGGCTGCCTGTCCTGGCGGGACGCATCCTCGAAAGCAACGAGGCCACAGAAGGATTCAAGTGGGACCTGAAGACCGTCGTGTCGGACATGTTTGTCGAATATAGCTATCAACTCCCGAAAAAGATGCTCCGGGAGCTGGGCCTGCGCATACAAATCGAGCCTTACGCCACCGGGCCGGTGAACGTCCCGCGCCCGTTCAACACCTTCGACGCCGCACACGTGGCCGATCTGCCCACGACCGAATTCTGGACCCGCATGAGGAAAAGCGACATCGACAAATGGCATGTCAACGCGGCCATTCCTTTCTTTGGCCTCACCCTGTTGAGCGCGGAGGCATTCACCGGCAACGGCGCGCAAAGCCGCTGGACCGAGACGCCCGCGCAGCTCAAGTTCAGCGGCGACGTGGCCTTTTCCAAAGGCGTCAACCGGATGATCCTGCACCACTGGGTCCACCAGCCCTTCCCCGATCATATAAAACCGGGCATGAGCATGGGGCCGTGGGGAACGCATTTTGGCCGCAACCAAACCTGGTTCGAACCGGGCAAGGCATGGATCGCCTATCTGGGCCGGTCGCAATATCTATTGCAAAAAGGGGAGAAGGTCAGCGATTTCGTCTCGCTGAATGTTTATATTCCGGGCGGGGATGTAATCTCGGAAAAAACATTGCTCCATCACACCGAAACAAGGGATGGCAAAATCGTCAGCCCCTCCGGGAGAACCTACTCCCTGCTCGCCGTGCCCCATGAGGGCGGTCTCTCGCTGGATGCCTTGATAAAACTTGAGAAACTGGTGGCCCAAGGGGCGGTTGTCTTCGGCCCGCGTCCGGCAAGGGCCAAAGGATACAAGGACCTCGCGACCCATGAGGAAAAATTCAAAAAGCTGGCCGATCTTGTCTGGGGAAAGGATATTTCTGCGGGAATCCAGGAAAATATCCACGGGAAAGGCAGGGTGTTTTGGGACGGCGGCATTGAGGATGCATTGCGGAAATTGAATAGGACGCCCAGCGTGATGGTCCACGGCGGCGTCGATGACTCCCTCTGCTGGCTGCACCGCCGCGCCGGTGACGCGGATATTTTTTATTTCGCCAACACGGAAGCGAAGGCAAAACATATAAAAGCCACCTTGAGAGTCCGCGACAAGACCCCGGAAATCTGGGACCCCGAGACCGGGAATATCGCCCCCCTCGCGATCTGGAACCCGTCCGGCAATGGCACTGACGTGGCCCTGCGCCTGAAACCCAGCCAGGCGCTGTTTATTGTTTTTCGGAATCCGATTGCGCAGGACGATTTTGTCACCGAGGTCGCCACCCGGTCGCCCGACGACACGTCGGTCGTGGAAAAAAACGCGGCGGGAAACTGGATCGTGAAATCCGGCCAGCCGGGCGAATTTGCCTTGCAGACCGCCAAAGGCAAAAAACTGCGCGCCGCCATCGACACCGTGCCCGCCGACAGGGTCATCGACGGAGCGTGGCAGGTTGAATTCAAGCCGCCGGTCGGAAGCCCCTTCACCGCCAAATTTGAAAAGCTTGAATCGTGGACGCTCTCCAACGACGAACGCATCCGGTATTTTGCCGGAACCGCCACCTATTCAAACCGGTTTCGCGCGCCTGACGCCATCGCCGGCGGCGGCCTGTCCGTTTCCCTCAATCTGGGCCTTGTCAAGGAACTGGCCTCGGTCACGATCAACGGAAACCCGGTCGCGACGCTCTGGCACGCTCCGTTTGAGGTGGACATCACCGAATTTATAAAACCCGGCGAGAATGAAATCGCCGTTTCCGTGACCAACACCTGGGCCAACCGGTTGATCGGTGACAACAACCACCCGGATGATTGCGAATGGGGGCCGTCCATGAATGCGGAAGGAAGGGCGTTGCGGATTTTCCCCGAATGGCTGATCGCGGGAAAGCCGCGCCCGTCAAAACAAAGGGCGGCGTTCTCTTCCTGGAATTATTTTAATGAAAAATCCCCCCTGCTCGACGCCGGTTTGCTGGGCGAGGTGAAACTGCAATTCCGAAAAACAGCAGTCTTCCAAAACCAGTTTTAAGAA
>JAIRTK010000154.1 GCA_031254955.1 Opitutaceae bacterium | reverse complement strand
TCGTTTCCAACCAGTAATGGGAGGAAGGAAGAGAAAGAGGAAAGATAAAGAATAAAGAGAAAGAGCAAAATCGGACTACAAAAGGATAAATCTCATTGGGAATTGGTATAATACCCATTTCCAATGAAAATCACTCTTTTGCAGGGGCGTCGCTTGCGACGCCCGGTTTGATAATCGTGCTCCGGCAACGGGCGTGCACCAGTAACGGGCTTCGCAAGTAACGGGCTTCGCAAGCGAAGCCCCTACATGGCTCTGCTTCTAAAGGGTGCTTTTCACTGGGAAAGGGTGTCAATGGTTTTATTTATCCGCGATGGCGGAGTGCCTGGCGTGGCAATCCTGTATCATTTTCCATGCCCCGTCGAAATCCGCGCCGTTGGTGATGGAGCGGCGGGGAATCACATAGGCCATGGTTGAATCATAAACAAATATATATTCCCCGTCACTGGCTATTTTCTCGATCCCGCCCCATGCGGTCGTTTTTTTGCTGAATGGGGTTATCTGGGTGAGGTCATTGTCCGTGATAATAAAATGTCTCGGCCCGGTTATTTCCTGTTTTTTCCCTCTTCCGAGGGCGAGGCGCACCGCGTTTCTGATCTTCATGCGGAATGACCACCGCAAACAAAACGGCATCGCCGCTGATAATATCAATACCGGTATGCAGAGAACAACGGCATCCGCCAGGGAGGAGCTGTTTTTGATTTCAGAATACAATCCGAAGGCGGCGAGAAGGGGCAGTATTGAGGAAAGTATGCACACCACCAGCAAACGCCGGCGCCGGAGCGCCGGGGTGTTTTTCCAGTGATAAAGATTGGAGGCGACAATATCCTCGGGGGTGAGATCGCAATCGATGGTCATTTTTATTGGTGATTGACTGGGGTTACGCATTGCTGGTGCGGCGCGGGTTGTCAGGCTTCTTGCTTCGCCCGGAAGCCAACCTGCCGACGGGCCGGAGGCCCGCCTTGAATCAGACTTGGAAGTCTGCGCTACAGTCTGCGCCACAGTCTGCGGTGCGACAGTGGCCGTGCGTAATATCAGTGATTAAAATACAAGGCATGGGATGGCTGTATTTAATGGATTATAAATCGTAATGGCATGAGACGAGATGCCCCGCGCGTCCGGCGGCGGCGGGGCGGAGCGCGGGGGCGTCCACGCGGCAGCGGTCGGTGGCGCGGGGGCAGCGGGGATGGAAGGGGCAGCCGGGCGGCGGGTTGATCGGGCTGGGGACATCGCCTTTCAGGACGATGCGGTTGCTTTGGCGGCGCGGGTCAGGTTCGGGAATCGCGGAAATGAGGGCGCGCGTATAGGGATGCCGCGGGCCGCGGTGGATTTCGTCGGCATCCGCCTGCTCGACGATGCGGCCAAGATACATCACGGCGATGCGGTCGCTGATGTGCCGCACCACCGCGAGGTCGTGCGCGATGAAGAGGTAGGAGAGCGAGAGTTCGCGCTGGAGGTCGAGGAGGAGGTTGAGCACTTGGCTCTGGATGGAAACGTCGAGCGCGGAGACGGGTTCGTCGCAGATGACGAGCTTGGGGTTGAGCGCGATGGAGCGGGCGATGCCGATGCGTTGGCGCTGGCCGCCGGAAAACTCGAAGGGGAAGCGGTCGGCGGCTGACCGGGGCAGGCCGACGCGGTCGAGGAGTTCGCGCACGCGGCGGCGGCGTTCGTCGGGCGCGCCCAGTTTGTGGATGATGAAGGGTTCTTCGAGGATGTTGCCGACGGAGTGGCGGGCGTTGAGCGATTCGGCGGGGTCTTGAAAAATCATTTGCACGTGGCGGCGCACGGGTTTGAGGGCGCGGCGCGAGAGCGTGGCGAGATCGCGGCCTTCAAATTCGATTTTGCCGGCGGTGGGTTCGATGAGGCGGACGATGGCCTTGCCGGTGGTGGATTTGCCGCAGCCGGATTCTCCGACAAGTCCGAGCGTCTCGCCGGGATGGATGACGAGATCGACGCCGTCAACGGCTTTCACCGCGCCTTTGGCGGTGAGCAGGATTCCGCCTCGGATGGGGAAATGCACTTTGAGGTTCTGGACGGTGAGGAGTGGCACGGGGGAAAATGTGGACTTCGGATTGCGGATTGCGGAATGAGAGGCGCTGCCGCGCCGGTGGGTCGGACGGGAGGGCGGGGAGGGGATTTCTTATGTCATTTGCGAATGGCTAAACGTCATTAGTGGCCGGGCGAGGCGTCCCGTCGAGTCGTTGACGGTTCGCGGCTCGGCGGGACTCTTCGCCCGGCTTGAAGAGTCAGGGTTGTTCATCAATGATGTCATTGCTTGGGAGTTGGCGCGGGCGGGAGCATGCGCCAGTGGTGGCAGGCGACGGCGTGGCCTGGCTCGATGGGTTCGAGGGCGGGTTGCCGTTTTTCGCAAAGTTCGGTGCGATACGGGCAGCGGTTTTGGAAACGGCAGCCAGGCGGAAGCTCAAGGAGGCCGGGGACCATGCCGTCGATGGTCTTGAGGCGGCTTTTGCGCGGGTTGTCCATGCGCGGGATGGAGTCGAGCAGGCCGCGGGTGTAGGGATGGCCGGGGCGGTCGAAGATTTGTCCGACGGCGCCGGTCTCGGCGATTTTGCCGGCATACATGACGAGGACATCCTGACAGGTCTCGGCGATGACGCCGAGGTCGTGCGTGATGAGCATGATGGACATGCCAAATTCGCGCTGGAGGTCGCGCATGAGTTCCAGGATTTGCGCTTGGATGGTGACATCGAGCGCGGTGGTGGGTTCGTCGGCGATGACGAGGTCGGGGTGGTTGGCCAGGGCCATCGCGATGACGACGCGCTGGCGCATGCCGCCGGAGAGTTGGTGGGGGTATTCGCCGGCGCGGATTTCGGGCGAGGGGATGCCGACCTTGGCGAGCATTTCGATGGAGCGCCGGAGCGCGTCGCGTTTGCTCATGCCGGGGTTGTGGAGGAGGAAGACTTCGCCGAGCTGGCGTCCGACGCGGTGGACGGGATTCAGCGCGGTCATGGGTTCCTGAAAAATGAAGCCGATGCGTCCGCCGCGAATTTTTATGAGGCGGTCGGGCGGCGCGGTGGTGAGGTTTTCGCCTTGGAAGCGGACTTCGCCGCCGAGGATTTTGCCCATGGGTTGCGGGAGCAGGCGGACGATGGAGAGGGCGGTGACGGATTTGCCGCAGCCGGATTCGCCGACGATGCCGAGGGTGGCGCCTTTGCGGACGCTGAAGCTGATGCCGTCCACCGCGACGACACGGCCCGCGTCGGTGTCGAAGCCGGTGACGAGGTCGCGGACTTCGAGAAGGTTTTCGTTGGCGTTGGCGGTCATGGGAGGATTATTTCTTCCGGGGGCGTGGAAATAATAAACCGGTGCACAAAAGGAGAAATGCGACGAGCGCCATGATAATAATCGTATCTGCCTGGACATATCGCCGCCCCTCAAGTCCTTCCCGCACAAAGTTGCCGCTCATTGAAAAGACAAAGACCATGATTCCGCCCCCGGCGAGGGCGGGGAGGATTCCCTTGCCCCTGCGTTTTAATAAAAGCCAGGCCCCCGCCGTCCCTGCCAGCCCGGCCACCATGCCCAAGGCATACCATCCGCTATTGGGGTCGCCATCCAGAATATTAGCCAGAAAGACAACCGTCATGAGGGCGAACAGCAAAAGGAGCAGGCCGTCGCTGATGTAGTAAAATCTTGTCCGCAATGGAATCGCCGCCCATTTGGCCGGCAATAGGCTGGGGAGGGGGCCGTATTCCTTGGCGCGTGGAAAGGACAGCCAGGCAAACAGAAGGGGCAGGGCCATGATGAGTAAAAAAACAGCGGCAGCTTCGGCATCAGCAAGGCCTCTTCCTTTCATCATAAAATAAAAAGCCGGGGGTATGAGCACGACCCCGGCGAGGGAGAGACGAAGTCCCTTTTTATTCCGCCTTAGCAAAAGCCATCCCCCTGACAATCCGGCGAGCGCGGGCACCATGAGCAATGCAGACCAGAAGCTTTCTCTTTCTTCCAAGGTGCCGCCCAAGGCGCCAACCGTCATACCGGCAAAGAGCAGAAGGGACAAGGCGCTGCAGGAGTAGTAGAAGAGCATCCGCAGGGGAAGGCCGGTGACGGAGGGCGGGGGGCCGTAGCGGTTTTCCCCAAGGTCGCCGCGCGCAAAGAGCAGGAGCACGAGCAGCCAGATCGGGCCGGCGATGGGAATCAATGCGACGAGCAGCATCCAGCCGCTGTGTCCGGTGTCGTGCAGCCGCCTGACTTGCAGCGCGAGGGAGGGGCAGAGCGCGAAGATGCAATAGGCGATGTATGCCGGGCCGCAGGGGGGCCACCCGAACGTCCATCCGCAGAGGTTGTCCAAGCCCAGAGCGGCACCGGCGAAGATTATGTTGAACAGGACAAACCAGAGGGCTTCCCTGCGGCAGGAGCGCCCGCCGAAATCGATGTAGTGCTTCAATGCGCGAATATATAATTTCATGGAATGGGTTTTGTCGCGGGTGATTATTTTATCTTTCTCTTCATTCTTTATCTTTCCTCTTTATTCAATCCGCGGCGGTCTGGTTTTGAGAGGAAGAGAAAGAGGAAAGAGGAAAGAGGAAAGATAAAGAGAAAGAATAAAGATAAAGAGTAAAGAGTAAGATATTTTTGGGAAGGCGCCGGGTTTTATTCCTTGGGCTTGTATTGATCGAAAATACGGATTTGCGGCGGGAATTTTTCGCCGGATTTGCGGGCGGCGCGGATTTGTTCTTTCATGTCCTCGTCGATCCAGGAGAGGAAGAACTGGCCGGGGGCGTCGGCGATGCGGACGTTGCCGTGCTCCGGGATTTGTATCCAGCGCCAGGAGGCGGAGCGGAAAAAGGGCATCACGAAACCGGGCACGAAGGAGGCGTCGTCGTGGAGGATTTCCTCCATCTTGAAGGCCATGCGTTTCATGTCGTCCGCGCTTTCGGAGCGGTCGTAGGCGTCGATGAGCCGGTCGAGTTCGGGGATGGCGACGCAGCAGAGGTTGTTGGTCTGGGTCTTGGGTTTGCGGTCGGGGGCGGGGGAGGCGGTGGCGGCGGCGGCGTAGGGCGGGTCGTAGGCGTTGACGGAGTGCCAGGTTTCCCAGTAGCGCGGATACATCTCGGGGCTGACGGCGAAGGCGGAGAAGTGGATGTCGTGTTTTTTCTCCTGCACTTTTTTCCACGAGGCCGAGCCGTCGAGGACTTCGAGGCGGAATTCGAGGCCGCAGCGGAGGGCTTCCTGCTTGAGGATGGTGAGGATGTCCTTGAGCGATTCGTAGCCGGTGGAGAGGGTGAAGCTGAGGCGTTCGCCGGCGGCGTTTTTCAGCACGCCGTCGGTGTCGGTTTGCGTGAAGCCGGCGCGGGCAAAGGCTTCGCGGGCGCGGGCGTTGTCGTAGGGCCGGGAGCGGAGGGTGGGGTGGGTGAACTCGCCGTAGCCGTCGGAGGTGGTCTGCATGCGCGTCCAGTCGCCGCGCGCGAATTTTTCGATGACGAGCTGCCAGTTCGACGCGTAGTTGATGCCGATGCGGATGTCGCGGTTGCCGAGGAGGGGTTTGGAGGAGTTTATCCAGAGTCCGTAGGTCGGGCGCGGGGTGTCGTTGTAGAAGGTGGTTTTTGTGATGTGGCCGCTTTGGACCTCGGGCGCGGCATCGGGGAGTTTGTCGTAATTATATTCGGCGAGATTCATGCCGTAGGAGTCGAGTTCGCCTTTGCGAAACACCTCGAAGGCCTTGGCGGGGTCGGAGATGACGGTGAAGCGGATGCGGTCGGGGTTGAAGCGGTGGCGCCAGAATTTTTTGTCCCTGGCCCACCAGTCCTGCACGCGGGTGAGGGTGATGGACTGGCCTTTCCTGATGTCCTCGGGCCGGATGGTGTAGGCGCCGGTGGTGGGGGCGACGCGCCATTGGTAGCGTTGGGGGAAGTCGGCGCCGAGTTCTTTGTAGAAGTGCGCGGCGAGGGGGGATATTTCGAGCACGCGGCTGCTGAAATCGGGGCGGACTTCGGGCACGTGGATGGCGAGGGTGTGGTCGTCGTAGAGGGTGAGGCCGGAGAAATAGGTGGAATAGTAATTGTTATACCATGGTTGCTGGATGTGCGCGGAGAGCATGAAATAAAACATGAAGACGAAGTCGCTGATTTTGACCGGTTCGCCGTCGGACCAGCGGGCGTCGGGGTCGAGGCGCACGTAAACGGTTTTGTTTTTCTTGTCGAAGGCCCACTCTTTCGCGAGGCCGGGGTGGTAGTGGAAGCCGTTGGGGCCGACGCGGGTGTCGTCGGGGTGGCGGTGGGCGAGGTTGACCTGCACGTCGTCTTGCAGGTAGGGGCGGAAGGAGCCGTTGGCGTCGGGGCCGATGATGCGGGTGGTCAGGGGGAAGGACTGGATGTAGGAGTAGAGCGTGCCGCCTTTTTGGGCGCGGGGGTCGGCGAACTCGGGGAGGGCGGAGCCGTTTTCCCAGGGGAGATTCGCGGGCAGGTCGGCGGGGGTTTTATGTTGGAGGAAGAGCGGTTGCGCGGCGGTCTTTTCCTCGTATTCGGCTTGGGTGATCTTTTTTCCCATGAGCTGGCTGTATAAATCCGGCTCGTATTTGTAGTATTTGAAAAACGCTTCTTTCTCGGCAGTGCTGTCCTGCGCGGGAAGCGCGTCGGACTTCGCGCCGCCGCAACCGGAAAGGAGGAGCGCGGCGAGGGCGAGGACGACGGCGGGGAGGAGGAGGCGCGATGTGGTCATGGTCATGGATTGGAAGGGTCGTTTTTTTATTATTCTCGTTTCCGTTCTCTTGCTTTTGCTCGTTCTCTTACTCGTTTTCGTTCTCGTTCTCGTTCTCTTTTCTGTTTTCAAGAATCCTGCAAAAAAGAAAAAAGAGAACGAGAACGAGTAAGAGAACGAGAACGATTTGTTTAAGATGTCGGGTTTATTTGTAGAGGGTGAATTTGCGCGGGTCGAAGGCCTCGCGGACGGCCTCGCCGATAAAAGTGACCAGGGTGAGCACGACGACAAGCGAGCTGAACGCGGAGATGACAATCCACGGCGCGGTGGTGAGTGTTTGCGTGCCTTGCTTGAGCAGTTCGCCCATGCTGGGCGTGGGCGGCGGGAAGCCGAAGCCGAGGAAGTCGAGCGCGGTGATGGACGTGACCGCGCTCACGACGGTGAAGGGCACGAAGGTGACGATGGTGGAGATGGTGTTGGGAAGGATATGGCTGAAGATGATGCGTCCGGTGCCCGCGCCCAGCACGATGGCGGCGGCGGTGTAATCGCGGGCCTTTTCCTTGTAGGTGGCGGTGCGCATGTAGTAGGTCATGCCGGTCCACGAGAAGGCGACCAGCACGAGGAGGAGGATGGCGATGCGCGTCTGTATCCCGGTGCTGTCGGGAATGACGGAGGCGATGATGATGACGGTGTAGAGGAAGGGGATGTTCGACCAGATCTCGATCAGGCGTTGCCCGAAGAGGTCCACGCCGCCGCCGAAGTAGCCCATCGCGCAGCCGATGGCGATGCCGATGAGGTAGGTGCAGAAGACAAAGGCCAGCGCGAAGAGCATCGCGATGCGAAAGGCGTAGAAGAGGCGCGCGAAGATGTCGCGTCCGGTGGTGTCGGTGCCGAGAAGATGCCCTTCGGGGCCGCCGAGCCAGGAGGGCGGGGCGGGCTTGAAGACGCCTTCGTAGGGGGAGTTTTCGTATTCGTTGAACACGCAGAGCGGGGGCATGAGCAGCCAGTTTTTGCCGTCGGGGTCGGCGCGGTAGCGTTCGCGGAGTTCGCGGTAGTTGGTCTCGTAATGGTAATCGAAGCCGAAGGCGGTGCCGGGGATGATGGCGCCGTAGGCGGGGAAATACCATTTGCCATCGTGGCGGACGACCAGGGCGCGGCTGTTGACCAAAAGTTCGCCGAAGAGCGACACCACGAGCAAAAACGCCAGCAGCAAAAACGACCAGTAGCCGCGTTTGATGGAGCGGAAGCGCTTGAGCTTTTTGACGGTGAGCGGATTGAGGCGCATTAAAAAGACAGGGCGAAAAAGAAATGAGGGCGACAGGGAAGGGATGGCAAAGGAATTTTACGCGACGGGGGGCGGGGGCGGGCGTGTCATTCAAAGCGGTGTCAGAATCAAAAAGGATGAGGAAGGCCGCTCGCGCACAAAGCGGCGGCGGCGCGGGAAGACACGATCTTGAATCGCCCCCGTCGGGGTGGGTTGACAGGAAGTGATGTCAGGACTGGGGGAGAGTCGCTCGAAGTTGTGTCACGCTCTCTTTCTTCTTTCCTCTTTATCTTTATCTTTCTCTTTCTCTTTCTTTTTCATCAGTCGCGAGCGGGGAGTTCCGAGCGAAGCGAGAAGCCTGACAAGAGGAAAGAAGAAAGAGGAAAGAAGAAAGAAGAAAGATAAAGAGGAACGAGGAACGAGGAACGATTCCGGGCGGTGACTTTACTTTCTGTTACACCCGTCGGGAAGGGCAAAGGCTGGCCAGGCTTGTCGCTTCGCGCGGGAAGGTGTTTTCTGGTTGTGTTTTCTCATGAAAAAATCCGCCGTCGGCTCACAGGGCGTCGTCAGAGGGACGGCGCCGATTCTTGATGTTTCCGCGCTCAGCGTCGAGCGCGGCAGGACCACCATCCTGCGCGACATCGCGTGGCGCGTGGAACGCGGACAACACTGGGTCATCCTCGGACCCAACGGCTGCGGCAAGACTTCGCTGCTGCGCGCGCTCACCGGCTACATGCCGCCGACGAGCGGCGCGATTTCCGTGCTGGGGCGGCGCTACGGCGATTGCGACTGGCGCGATTTGCGGCTGGGCATCGGGCTGGTCACGTCGGCGTTGCAAATTTCCATCCCGCCCGCCGAGACCGCGATCGAGACCGTGATGAGCGGCAAGTTCGCGCAACTCGATTTGTGGGCCAGGACCACGCGGGCGGACCGCGCCGCCGCGCTCGCGCGCCTGCGTCTGCTCGGGGCCGGGCATCTCGCGAAGCGCGAGTGGCTTTTCCTGTCCCAAGGCGAACGCCAGCGCGTGCTCATCGCGCGCGCCTTGATGGCGAAACCGCGCATCCTCATCCTCGACGAGCCGTGCTCGGGACTCGATCCCGTGGCGCGCGACTGTTTTTTGGAATTTGTCGAGAAACTCGCCCGTCACCGCGCCAGTCCGTCGCTCGTGCTCGTGACGCATCATGTCGAGGAAATCACGCCGGCCTTCACGCACGCGCTGCTGTTGCGCGAGGGCCGGGTGGTGGCGGGCGGCCCGCTGGCGAAGGCGTTGACGGCGCGGACGCTCTCGACCGCGTTCGGCGCGCCCATGCGCCTCGCGCGCCGCGACGGCGTGTGGCGCCTCGCGTTTCCGCGCGCGGCGGCGGGGCGGGGCGATTGAACTGTCCGGGCGCGGGGCGCGACTTTGACGTTGCGCCCCCGCCCGTGGAAAAACGACATTGGCCCCGCAGCCATGCCCTTGCTCACGGTCATCATCCCCTGCTACAACGAAGCGCCGACGCTGCGGCGCATCGTGCGGACCGTGCGCGACTGCGGCGTCGAATCGCTCGAAATCATCGTGGTGGACGACGGCTCGACCGACGGCTCCGGCGAGTTGCTGCGCGGCGAACTCGCGCCCTTGGTCGCGAAGGTGATTCACCACGGGAAGAACCGTGGCAAGGGCGCGGCCATCCGCTCCGGTATTGCGCAGGCCACGGGGGATTTCGTGGTGGTGCAGGATGCCGACCTCGAATACGATCCTCGGGAATACCCGCGCCTGCTCGAACCGCTGACGGCGGGAAAAGCCGACGCGGTTTTCGGCTCGCGCTTCATCAGCGACCGGCCGCACCGCGTGCTTTATTACTGGCACAGCGTCGGCAACCAGTTTCTCACGCGCCTTTCAAACACGTTTACCAACATCAACCTCACCGACATGGAATGTTGTTACAAGATGTTCCGCCGCGAGGTCATCCAAGGCGTGCGGTTGGTGGAGGACCGTTTCGGTTTCGAGCCGGAGATCACCGCCAAAATCGCGCGTTCCGGCTGCCGCCTCTATGAGGTCGGGGTGTCGTATTCAGGCCGCACCTACGCCGAGGGAAAGAAAATCGGCTGGCGCGACGGCGTCCGCGCGATCTATGCGATTTTGAAATATAATATATGGGCCAGGCGCTGACCGGGTTTGACCGGGGAATTTTTTGGAGGGACGGCCTGTGTGCCGGTATGCGTTCAATGAGAAAAGAGAAAGGCCGTGTTGAGCGAAGCGATGCATGCTACCCTTGGCAGACAGGTTGTCAGGCTTCTCGCTTCGCTCGGAACCCAACCTGCCGACGGGCCGAAGGCCCGCCCTGAAGCAGACTTGGAAGTCTGCGCTACGACCGAGGCGGCGCGTAATAGCAGTTAATACCCTTTCCCAGTGAACAGGCCCCTTTAGAAGCAGAGCCATGTAGGGGCTTCGCTTGCGAAGCCCGTTGCTGGTGCACGGCCTTTGCTGGTGCGCGGCTATCAAGCCGGGCGTCGCAAGTGTCGCCCGAGCCAGCTAGGCGCGCGCGGCGAGGTCGGATTGGATGCTCACACGCCGGCGCCTGTCCACCTTCAACACCCACGGCTCAATGGTGAGCGCGGCGCTTTCCTGCCGCACGTCGCACGCACGCGGCAACCTGTTCGTGGGCTTTCTGGCTTCTCTTTGGAATCCGGCCTTTTCGCGCCAACTTCCATCTGGCGGACGATGCGCAGCGTCGCCGGATTGGGTGACACGAGCGACTCGCCCGTGGAGATTGAGTGGCGCGGGCGACTCGCCCATGCGGATTGTGTCGCGCGGGCGACTCGCCCGCGTGACGGCGCCTCGCGCCGCCGAGGCAGGCATGGTGCCGGCGCTCCCCAGTCGCAGGCATCGCGGATGTCGCGGCTTGTTTTCCGCCTTGGCAGCGCGTTGCGACTCCGGCTTGCTTGCGGGTTTTATGAACCATTGGTCGCAGTTTTTCATCCCCACCCTCAAGGAAAGCCCGGCGGACGCGGAAATCGCCTCGCACAAACTGCTCGTGCGCGCCGGCCTCGTGCGCAAACTCGGCGGCGGCCTCTACACCCACATGCCGCTCGGGCTGCGCGTGATTCACAAAATCACCCAAATCTGCCGCGAAGAAATCAACGCCGGCGGCGGCATCGAACTCTGGATGCCGCACCTCCATCCGGTGGAAAACTGGACCGAAGGGCCGCGCTGGAACCTCGCCCGCGAAATCATGTTTCGCGCCGACAGCGCGGGCGCGGGCAAGCGCGCCCCCGCCGAGCCGGAGTTTGTGCTCGGCCCCACGCACGAGGAAATCATCACCCCGCTCGCGAAAACCGAAATCACCAGCTACCGCGACCTCCCGAAAAACTTCTACCAGATCTCCACGAAATTCCGCAACGAGATCCGCCCCCGCTACGGCCTCATGCGCGCCCGCGAGTTCATCATGATGGACGCCTATTCGTTCGACGCCGACGACGCGGCGGCCACGCAAAATTACCTGCGCATGAAGGCCGCCTACGAACGCTTCTTCACGCGCCTCGGCGTGCAATTCATCGCGGTCGAGGCCGACACCGGCGTGATGGGCGGCAACTTCTCGCACGAGTTCATGGTGCCCGCCGAGGTCGGCGACAACGACGTGCTCTATTGCGACGAAAGCGGCTATGCCGCCAACCGCGAAAAAGCCGCCAGCGCCCTCGTGCCGGCGGACCTCGCCGACGCCGCGCCCGACGGCGCCGTGGAGGAATTTGCCACGCCCGGCGTGACGACCATCGCGCAACTTGAAGCCGCGCCGCACTCCGTGCCCGCCGGCTCGCAGTTCAAGACGCTCATCTACATCGGCGACGGCAAACCCTTCATCGTGATCCTGCGCGGCAACGACGAACTGGAAGAGGCCAAACTCGGCGCGCTCGGCTTCAACCTCTTCCGCCCCGCCACGCCCGAGGAAATCGTGCCCGTGCTCGGCGCGAAACCCGGCAGCCTCGGCGCGGTGCGCGGCACGCTTGGCAACCCAAACCCCACCGCGCTCGCGGGCGTGTTCGCCGACCACGCCATCCGCCTCGTCGGCAACGGCGTCACCGGCGCGAACAAAGACGGCTTCCACCTGCGCCACGTCAACGTCGCCCGCGACCTCGCCATCACGCGCTTCGGCGACTTCCGCCGCGTGCGCGAAGGCGAGCCGTGCCCGGTTTGCGGCAAACCCCTCAAGCTCCGCCGCGGCATCGAAGTCGGCCACATCTTCAAACTCGGGACAAAATACTCCGAACGCTACAACGCCGTTTACACCGACGCGCAAAAACAATCGCGCCCCATGGTGATGGGCTGCTACGGCATCGGCGTGAGCCGCTCCATGCAAGCCATCATCGAGCAATCGCACGACGCCGACGGCATCATCTGGCCCTGGACGGTGGCGCCGTTCCAAGTGCTCGTCTGCCTGCTCGACCCGCAAAACGAGGAGGCGAAATCCGTCGCGCAAAAACTCGCCGCCGCCGCCGAGCAGGCGGGCGCGGACGTGCTCATCGACGACCGCGAGGAACGCCCCGGCGTGAAGTTCAAAGACGCCGACCTCATCGGCATCCCGCTGCGCGTCACCATCGGCGGCAAAGGCCTGAAGGAAGGCGTGGTCGAAATGAAATGGCGCGCCGAAAAAGAACTGGCGAAAGTGCCCGTCGGCGTGGCCGAGTCGCACCTCGCCACGCTGGTGCGCGACGCATGGGAAAAAGCGCCGCGCGTGAAGTAAGCGTCAATTGCCCCGCCGCCTTGTCTTTTCTGTATTCCTCCTTATCTTTCGCCTAAAAAACGCTCGCCGCGGAGAACGGACCGCGGATGGCATAAATTCTCGCATAGTATCATTCATAAAAACCGAGGCTGCCCGTAAAATCCGCGGATGGCCAAAAACAATCATACCCTTTGCGAATGAAAATCCCCCTTCAGGTAGGGCGAGGCGTCCCGCCGAGCCGCGTAAACCGCCCGCGTCCCGCCGAGCCGTGTGACGCGCTCGCGGCTCGGCGGGACACCTCGCCCTACCCACGGCTTCCATAGTGGGATTTTCATTAGGAAAGGATATAAGACCAATCAAAAATCTGACCACGGATTGCACGGATTATCACGGATGGGAAAAAGACAGTGCGAGGCGCCGGTTTTATCCGTGTCAATCCGTGCAATCCGTGGTCAATAAAAACGAACCCATTAATTCACGGATCAACGCCCTGTTTTAATAAACCGTGAAAACCTGTATAACACCCTTTCCCAATGAAAATTACATTTTATAAAAAAAGCCATGTAGGGGCGTCGCTTGCGAAGCCCGCTGCTGGAGCACGGCCTTTGCTGGTTCACGGCCCGCTGCTGCTTCACGCCCGTTGTTGGAGCACGGCCCGTTGTTGGTTCACGCCCGCTGCTGGCTCACGGTTATCAAGCCGGGCGTCGCAAGCGACGCCCCTGCAAAAGAATGATTTCCATTGGGAATGGGAATAATCCGTGGATAATAAATAAAAACCCATGACGACCACGACACCAGCCACGACACCAACCACGACACCGAAAGAGAAGACCGGCGAGAAAACCGCGCTGGCGGACTCCTGGCGCGTGGTCGTGCTCAACGACCCCGTCAACCTCATGTCGTATGTCGTGCTCGTTTTCCGCAAGCTATTCGGCTTCGACGAGACGACGGCGCGCCGCCACATGCTCGAAGTGCACGAACGCGGGCGCTCGGTGGTGTGGCGGGGCGTGCGCGAACAAGCCGAGGCGTATGCTTACGCCTTGCACGAATGGCATCTCACCGCGATTTTGGAACGCAATGAAACGGATTGAAGTCAAGCTGAGCCTGTCCGCCGTCGCCCCGTTGCTCGATATCATCAAGACGGCGGCGGGGTCGCTGGCTTGGAGCCTGGCGGTCGCGCTGCCGGACTTCGCGCGGGACGGCGAGTGGCGCGACGTGTGGGCGAGACCGCTGCTCGAATCGCAAAACACGGGACTGGCGCAACTGCTGGGGCTGTTCGACAGCGACTTTTTCAAGACGGGGGTGATCGCGTTTGACGAGGAAAACGCGACCAGCCTGCTGCGCGCCTGCGCGGCGGTGCGGTTGCAAGTGCGCGCGCAGTTCCTGACGGCGTTGCCCGACGCGGTCATGGAGACAGGCGCGGTCGATCCCGTGACGCTTGACGACGGGACGCGCAAGGCGCTGATGTGCCACCTCTTTCTCGCGACGATGCAGGAAGTCATCATCCGGCATCTGGGAAATTCGATTCTGGAAGGCTGAGGCCCCGGAGGGCGCGCGTCATGAAGGAGCGAACCCCATGCCGGTATTGCGGGCAACCGTTCAAGGCGCGCCGGGTGGAGCCGGGCCGGGATTATTTCTGCTGCACGGGCTGCGCGCTGCTCGCGCGCGTGCCCGTGGACGCGAAGGGACAGTTCCCCGTCAACGCGCAACTCGTGTCGGCGCTCGCGCTCGGCTTTCTGTTTTTCAACGAACTGCTGTGCTGGCTGTCCGGCGTGCTGCTGACGGCGCGGACGGACGGGGCGGCGGCGGCGCGCTTCCTGTGGATCGCCGCGGCGCTGGCGCTCGTCACCTGGGCCGGTGTGGGGATCATTCAACTACGCGAGCGCGCGGCGCGGGCGGCAGATGTCGCGGCGCTGGCGCTGGCGTTGGGCGCGCACGGATGGGCGGCATTGAGGGAGCAGCCGCCGGCGGCATGGCTGATGGCGGCGGCCAACGCCGGGTTGATAGGATGGAGCCTGCGCGGCATATGGCGCCGGGCAAGACTCGCGAAACGCGTGCGCCCCCCCGATGCGACAGAATAAACGGAAAGGGGTTTATTATTGCCCGTCTCATACCCTTTCCCGACGAGATTGTGTTTTCAGGGCAGGGCGGTCTCGCCGAGACCGCCGCCGTTTGCCAAGGAAAGCCGCGGCGGTCGTCAGGCTTCCCGCTTCGCTCGGAACGGCAAAACCGCCCTGCCAGCTAAAATCTATTTCTCATTGGGAAAGGGGAGCATGTCACGCGAAGCAGACGGGCCGGGAGGCATGAGTGTCCCCGCCCATGCCACCCGACCCGCACTGCCTCGCAACGACTGGCCGAAGGCGGTAGGGAGGCCTCTCCGAGGCCTCCGCCGGGCGGAGAGGGCGGTTTGCATTTTATGGGGAAATCGGAGCGTTCTCGCGGAGGCCTCGGAGAGGCCTCCCTACCGGCTCCGCGTAACCTCAGTGACTGCGGCGGCAGGGTTGGCGAACAGGTCGGGTGTTCCCGCCGTGCCGCCGTCTTCCGGCATCGCCTGTTTGAGCAACTGGCAGGGGAAGGCCGGGTCGAAGTTCATCTTTTTGGCGAGCGCGAAATACTCCGCACGGTTCGCCGCGTCGCGCCAGCCCAGCGCGCAGGCAATCACCCGTTTTTCCGAAGGCGGGAGATTGATCCGCAGCAGCGCGGCGGCGTCCGGCACGCGTCCTCGGGCCAGCGCCTCGCCGAGCGCGCGCGCCTCCGTCCCCTCGGTCGCCAGCTCCGCGAGCGCCTTGCCGAAGCACTCCGCCGCGAGGCCGTCGTCGCCGCCGCGGCTGGCGAGGATTTGCAACAGGAACCAGTAGCGGGAATACAGGGACGGCTGGTCCGCGAGCAGCGCGCGCGCCGTCGGCATGTCGCCTTCCGACAGGGCCAGTTCGATTTTGGCGACGACGTCCGTCGAATCCGCGTCGCGTCCCTTCGACAGGTTAATGCATTCCGCCATGTCGCCGCGTCCGTAGGCGCGGCACGCCTTGAGCGTGATGGAGGCGTTCTTGACGGACTCCGCCGCGTAATCGCGCGCCGTCATCTCGCGGCTGAATTTTTCAAGCGCCTCCGTCGCCTCGGTTTCTGGGCGGCGGCAAAGCCCTTGGAGCAGGAAAAAGGTTTTCGCGAGCTGGAAGTCCTCGGGGTTTTGGTCGTGCGCGCGCTTTGTTTCCGCGAGCGCGTTGTCGAGTTGTCCGGTCGCCACCAGCATGTCGCGGCGCATGGCGGCGAGGCCGTCCGCGAGCGGGAGATCGCGGGGGGCGTCTTTGGCGCGGGCGCGGATGGTCGCGAGGCCGTGGCTGGCGGTTTCCAGCGCCTGCTCGAAGCGGCCTTCGTTTTGGTCGGCGTAGGCGAGCGCGGCCCATGCGTGAGGGCACGGCGGGGTCGCCTGCAGCGCGAGTTTCAGGCCGGCCCGCGACTCGTCAATGTCGGCCAGCAGGCGCGCGGTGAGATAATGCAGCGCGCCGTCGTCGGGATGCCGGGCGAGCCGGGCGCGATATTCGGCGACCAAGTCCCGCTCCGGATCGCGGCGGCTCATGTATTCCTGATAAAAACGGTGCAGGTGCACGATGACCGGACGGGTGTCGAGATGTTGCGCGAAAAAGTCCCGCGCCGCGCCGGGGTTGAGAGTCTGCGCGCAGCCGAGCACGGCTATGTCGGAGGGCGTCAGCGCGCCCGCGTGCATGAGGTGGGCACGGGCGGTCTCGGCGCCGTTGTTGGATTCGATGATTTCCATGCGGCGGAGGAACGGCATGGAGGCGTCGAGCCAGGCCACGCGGGTGCGCACGCGGCTCGCGCCGGTTTTCACGCTGATTTTGTCGGGGAACGGCTTGAAAACATAATCCGGGTGGCGCAGCTCCAGCACGGCGGCATTGGGGTGCAAGTTGAAGGAGTAATCGTTTTCGTCCTTCGAGCCGTATTTCATCTTTTCCTCGTAAACGAGCGCGAGCCGGTCGGGATTGATCACCACGAGCGGCGCGGCGCTGGTTTTGTTTTTCCTGCCCAATGTCACCGCGGCCTCAAACACCGGCGAGCCGGGCGCGGGCAGCACGGCGCGCACCGTGTGCGGACCGCGCGGGAGACGGCCCAAATCCTTCCGCTCGAAAGGCGCGAGCGCGTGCGGCGCGCCGTCAATCGTGACCGTGTAGGGTTCGCCCAGTCCGCTGATCAGGATCACGCGGCTCTTTCCGCCCGCAACCCAACCGAACGCGCTCATGCCGAGCAGCACGCCGATGCCGAGCAGCACGCCGAGCGCGGCCAGCCATGGTTTTTTGCCGCGTCCGCCCCTCGGTTGCGTCGGCGGGGCGTCGGCGGCGCGCGGCAACGGCGGAGGCTCGGTTTGCGGGACGGCGGCGCCGGATGCGGATACTCCGCCCGTCTTGGCGTCCGCCGCCGCCACCGCCTCCGCGGCCATGCGCGTCGTGTAGCCGTCGATCCAGGTGTCGGTCAAATCCACGCCCCCGCGCAATGTCTGCCAAAGCGCCATCGGCGTGTAGACAAGCCCCCAAGGAAACCCCCACCAGCCCAGCAGCAGCGTGAGCAACGCCCAAGGCAGTCCCGGCCCGAGCCGTCCGTGCCCGCCCTTGATGAGATACGGTCGGGTGGCGCGCTTGAACGTGACCACGAGAAACGAGACACAATACACATAGGCCACAATGCGCGCGCCGCGTTCGATTTCCTCACGGATTTCCTCGGCGGAGTAATCCTCCAGACGGTTCGATGATTTCATGGGAGCAAGGGTGTTACTCGTTGCAAAAACCCGGAGATGCCGCCAGCTAAAATAATGTAACCAAGGTTGCGCGGGAGGGATTC
>JAIRTK010000117.1 GCA_031254955.1 Opitutaceae bacterium | reverse complement strand
AGAACGAGGAAAGAGAAAGCTGAAAGAGGATGAGACCTCGGTTTGAAGTGCACCCGTGACCCCGTGGCCAGACAAGGAGACGAATCCGGGCTTGCGACGGAAGCCGGATAAGCTCTCCTGATCCCGTGGTGAATCCGATTCAAACAACCCGACAGGACGAAATGCCGCCTCCGGATACAAGGCTCCCGACGCCAAATAAAATGCCCTCCCCAAAAAACACGCTGCCTCCGCCCCCGAACGCAATACACCCATCCCCGAACGCGACGCGCCCGCCACCGGGATTCTTCTTAGGATGAGCAACGTGGACGTTCGTTTCTTCAACGGAGGCTATTGCCGCCAGCTCCTCGCGCTGGTGGATCATCGCTCATGGAAATTCGCTCGCTTCCACGCGGTGTTTCTCGCGGTGCGGCATCCGCGCGAAGGCTGGGTGCTCATCGACACGGGTTACGGCGACGCCTTCAAACAAGCCTCGCAACGATGGCCGTGGCGGCCCTGCCGGTGGCTCATGTTGATGCGCGCGGAAGCCTCCGCCGCCGGGACGCTCGCGGAAACCGGCATCGCGGCGGACGCGGTGCGGCACGTGGTGATCACGCATTTCCACGGCGGGCACATCGGCGGCCTGAAAGATTTCCCCGCGGCGCGTTTTCATTACCACGAAAACGCGCTGCGCTCGCTGGCGCGGCTGACGGAGCGCAGGCAGGCGCTCTCGGCGTTTTTCCCCGCCCTGCTGCCGGGCGACTTCAGCAAACGCGCCCGCTGGATCGCCTCGGAGCGATTCGCGCAAGACGCGGAGGTGCCGTTCCTGAGCCACGACCTGTTTGGCGACGGATTGATCCGGCTGGTGCATTTGCCCGGCCACGCCCCGGGCCACGTGGGAGTCCTGCTGAAAACGGAAGGGCGGCGGATTTTTTACGCGGCGGATGCGTTCTGGCGCTCCTGCCAGATCGAAAAACCCGGCGGCCTCATGCTGCCCGCCTACGCCGTGCAATGGAACGCCGACGCCTACGACGCCACGATCGCCCGGCTGCGCGAAGTGCACCAAAGCGGGCAATGGGAACTGATCGCCTGTCATGGCGCCGAGGCGCAACAAAAAATCGCGAACGCGCGACGCGCCGTCCCTGTTGAAAAGCGCACGTGCTGACGCGCGCCGGATGCAAGAACGCCGCTTGCACCGTCCGCGTAACCTCACTGATGTTACGTGCTGCGAGCTGCGCAGGACCTGCCCTTGCGTCAGGGCGGCGCGTGCACGGGAGGCCACCCAAGTCATCCGCAGCCTGACACAAGGTCTGGCCCTACGCAGTTACGCGGTGCGTAACCTCGGTGATAGAATGCGCCTTTGTTAACCGGTTTAGTGTGTCGCCAACGCAAGAGGCATGGCGCGGGAGCGCCTAATGAGCGTTTCCCATGCGACAGAATCATTCGGATGTGCTCTAACGCGAGGCAGCGCGGACCGGGTGGCAGCGCAGTCCTTGTGGCAGCGCGGTTCGGGGGGAACGGGCGGGTCGAGTGGCACGGGCGACTCGCCGGTGGGATTGCGTGGCACGGGCGTCCCCGCCCGTGGACGGCACTTCGCGCCGCAATCCTTCCGGACACATGGGCGAGCCGCCCATGCCACTCGACCCCACCTCCTTAACTCATGGGCATGGACGCCCATGGCACTCAATCCAATAAGTCGTCCGCGCAACCTCAGTATTTCAGATTTCTGCATTTCAGATTTCTGAAATTTGGAATTTCCAGACTTTGGGCTTCGCGGGCTTTGAAATTTACGAGCACGCCAAGCACGCCAAGCACGCCAAGCACGACAAGCACGCCAAGCACGGCGAGCCTCGCGCAAGCTTGCGTCCGCCGCCTCGACATGCGAGCCAATGCGGCCAACCGCCGCCCGAACACTTCTCTTCATGCGTCCTCCCTCACCAGCGCCAGCATCCATCACCATTCCCGCCCCGCTCAATTGGCAAAGCCCGCACGGGCGCCCGCTGCCGGCGGGCATCGACCCGGCGGGCCTGCGCACGCTGGTCATGGCGATCCTCAACGTGACGCCCGACTCGTTTTCCGACGGCGGACAATTTCACTCCACCCGCGCCGTGGTTGATCGCGCAGGCATGTTGCTTGAGGAGGGCGCCGACCTGCTCGATGTCGGCGGCGAATCCACCCGGCCCGGCCACATGCCGGTCAGCGAGGCCGAGGAGCAGGCGCGCGTCCTGCCCGTGATCGAGGCGTTGCGCAAGGCGTTCCCGGCAACGCCGCTCTCCATCGACACCCATCGGGCGTCCGTTGCCCGGGCCGCGATCCGTGCCGGGGCCGACATCATCAATGACATCTGGGGCGGCATGTCCGGCATGGACGTCGCCGTCTGGCGGGCATGGCGCGAAGCCGGCGTCGGCATTGCCGGAGCAACTCCCCAATCCCCAATCCCTCCCGCTCGAAGCGAGAAGCCTGACAAACCCAAACCCCTTCCCCTTCCATACGAAGCGAAAAACCTGCCCCTCTCCGCCGGGCACCGGCGACAACCCGACAACTCCAACAAACTCAACAACTCTAACAACCCCGACAACTCTAACAACTCTGACACCCCCGCCCCTCCCCCCCCCACCCCCCACACCGCCCCCCCCGACAGCACCAGCGGCGCGGCGAACGCGGCGAACGCGGCAGACGCGGCCACGCCGCCGATTTCGCCCATGGCCCGCGTGATGGCCGAAGCGCGCTGTCCCGTCATCCTGATGCACAACCGCGTGTCGGGGCGCGACTACACCGATTTCTGGCCGGATGTGCTGCTCGACCTCCGCGCCAGCATCGCGATGGCGCGCGCGGCGGGCGTGGCGGAAAACCAGCTCTGGCTCGATCCCGGCATCGGCTTCGCCAAGGACGCCGCCGAAAATCTGGAGGTGCTCCGGAGCCTCGGACGCATCGCCGCGCTCGGCCATCCCGTGCTGCTGGGCACGTCGCGCAAATCGACCATCGGGCGCGTGCTGGACGAGCCGATGCCGGCGCGGCGCGGCGCGGGCACCGCCGCCACGCTCGTGTGGGGCGTGCAGCAAGGCGCGCGCATGGTGCGCGTCCACGATGTCGCCGCCATGCGCCCCTTTCTCCGCATGGCCGACGCCATCCGCTCCGGCCTGATGTGGAGGAAGGCTCCGCCTATTTTATTTTAACCGCGAAGGACGCGAAGAGCGCGAAGGATTAAGAGAGCCTGAC
>JAIRTK010000114.1 GCA_031254955.1 Opitutaceae bacterium | reverse complement strand
TTTCCAACCAGTAATGGGAGGAAGGAAGAGAAAGAGGAAAGATAAAGAATAAAGAGAAAGAGCAAAATCGGACTACAAAAGGATAAATCTCATTGGGAATTGGTATTAATCTGCGTTAATCTGCGTAATCTGTGGATAATTTAATGGTTTGTTTTATTATATTTTCCTGTGTTCATTTATTCAGGGGTGGCGGACATGGCTGAGGAGTCTGGGGGGGGGGCTTGTCGGGGTTATGGGGTGTTTTTCGGGAGAAGCACTTCGAGGACGCGCATTGCGTAGATGCGGTGGAGGAAATCGTTCGGGTGGTTGGCGCCGTTGCCGGAGAGGTCGAGGTAGGTTTTGCGTTCCAGGAGCGCGAGTTCGGTGCTGGTGAGGTCCACGTGCGCGATGCCGGGGCGGCGGATTTTCAGCGCCTCGTCGCGGATGTATTTCACGGGGTCGAGGCCGGTCGGCTGGGCGGGGTTGTTGAGCATCGGCGTGATGATGACGAACTCGGTCTCCGGCGAGCGGGCGCGCACGATGTCGATGATTTTTTCCATGTTGGCGCGGTGCGCGGCGCGGCGCGCTTCGTTGCGCTCGTTCATGCCGAAGGCGAGGAGCACGAGGTCGGGCTTGAACCACGCCACCTGCGCGTCGGCCTGCGTGGCGGCGTGGCCCGAGGTGCCGCCGGCGCGGGCATGGTTCATGAGGGTGACGGGGGCGCCGTAAGCGCGGCGGAGGGCGCGCGCCACGAGTTCGCCGTAGGGTTGCTGGTAGGGCCACAGGCCGTCGGTGCGCGAGGAGTTGTAGCCGGCGGAAATGCTGTCGCCGAAGACGATGATTGTGAGCGGGGCTTTCGCGGTGAGGAGTTTTTGGGTGCGGGGGAGGGCGTCGATGCCGGAGAGCGCGGCGGGCCAGCGCCAGTCGCGCGCGGCGGGTTCGTAGGTGACTTCCAGTTGGCGTTCGTGATACCAGCCGCCTTCCTTCAATTTGATCTGTCCGCGAACCTTTGTGATGTTGCCTTGTTTGTCCTTGCGCTCGGAGAGGAAAAATTCGTCCGCGAGTTGCACGGGGGCGGCGGTGCCGGGAGGGAGGATGAGTTTGCCGTCGCGCAGGAGCCAGTCCGCGCCTTCGCGGAGTTTTTCGCCGGTGCCGAGGTGGATGGCTTCGATGATTTTTTTCGCCGGGTAGAGCAGCGGGAGCACGATTTCGGCATCACGGGTGTCGGCGAGCGCGAGGCAGGCTTCGCGGTAAATGAGCGGGCCGTCGGTGAGCGGCGCGAGGCGTTCGCGCCAGTCGTCGGTCCAGTTTTGCGGGGAGGCGAGTTCGAGCACGGGGGGCGTGTCGGCGGCGAGGGCGTAAACTTCGTAGGGCAGCGGCGCGCCGGTGACGCGCACGGCGAGGCGGATTTTTTTCGCGGTGGCGGGGGGCGCGGCGAGGGCGGCGTTGATGGCGTCGGTGATGTCGATGATGCAGTTTTTGTTTGTGGCGCCCGGTTTCACGGGGAGGCTGCCGGCGAGGGTTTCCGCGCCGTCGGGGGCGACGGTCAGCACATGCAATGCGCCGCGCGCGGCGACGGCGGACTGGCCGGGGCGTTTGACGGGGATTTTTACGAGGTCGCCGAGGTTGAGCCGGGCGTAGGGTGTGGAGGCGGGGGCGGATGCCGGGAGGTCAAATTCCAGCATGATGCCGGCGGTGGCGTTGGGTTCGTTGGCGAGGGCGACGCGGGTTTCCGCGCCGGGGACGGAGGCGGTTTTCGTGATGCGGGCGGCGGGGTATGGGGTGAAGGCGGAGGCGGCGTCCGCAGCCGTGGAGAGTGTTGCGAGGGCGAGGGCGAGGACTAGGGCGGGGAGCGTGGCGAGGGTGGGGAGGGTGGTTGGGGCGCGGTGGGTGTGCGGGTGGGCGAGGAGGGCTAGGCGGGCGCGTGAGAGGGCGCGGTGGGCTAGGTGGGTGTGCGGGTGGTTCATGGTGTGGTGGTGATGGATGGGTGGATGATGGTGATGAGTGGGTGGTGGTGTGATGTGGTGGTGGGATGGTGGTGGTGTGGGTGGCCGTCGTGGCGGCGGGCGGAGGCCTCGGAGAGGCCTCCCTACCAGGGGAGGGTTATTTGATGTTCCAGCGGGCGGCGAAGGCTTTGTTCCAAACGTGGTCGGGGGCGTGGCCGGCGTAGCGGATGTAGAGGTGTTCGCGGGTCAGGCGTTCCCAGTCGCGCGCGAGCACGGTTTCAAGCAGGTCGGGATGGAGGGCGTCGCCGGTGCTGGCGAGGTCGAGGAGGGTTTCGCGTTGGCGGCGGTCGAGTCGGGCGAAGTCGATCGGGGGGTGGCGGGCGCGGAGGTGCGCGGTAAGGTCGAGCTGGACGCGGGCGAGGGTGGCACGGAGGTGTTTTTCGGCTTCGGCGGGGGTGCAGCCGGTCTCAAAGAGGGTCTTGTCCCAGACCGGTTGGCGCCAGCCGATGCGGCGGCCTTGGGGGGTGGAATAGGGGTAGAAGCGTCCGTCGGCGCGGAGGCCGTAGTTGTCTTGGTTGGCCGCGCGTTTGATGTAGGCGATGAAGTCGTCGTCCAGCGGGGGCGGCGGGGGCGACTGGTTTGACTGAGTTGACAGATGTGACGGAGCCGCCGGGGGGAGCGGGGGGAAGGGTTTTGGGGGCGGCGGTTCGACGGGGGGCGGTGTGGTTTCGCCGGTGGTCAGGAGGATGAGCGGCGAGGCGGCGGTTTGTCCGCCGGGGGTTTCGATTTCCAGCATGCAGGCGAGGTGGGTGGTGTCGTCGGCGAGCACGGGGGAGAATTCGTAGGGGTAGATGTCGTCGGTCATTTCCCGCCAGGGGCCGTCGTTTTGTTTCCAGCGGAGGCGGGCGGAGATGGCGTTTTCGGGCAGCGTGGTGGTGTAGATGTAAGCGGTGGTGCGGTCGGCGCGGATGAGTGTCGCGCGCACGGTGCCGAAGGGGGTGTCCATTTCGCGGAAGCTGCGGGGGCCGAGCGGGGGGACGGCGGGGTCGTAGAGGCGGGCTTGGAGGCGGGGTTTCGTGCGCGCGGGGATGGCGAGCGCGAGGATGCTTTTGGGGGAGAGGGTGAGGGCGAGGCGGTTGCCGGTGACGCGGAGGGGAGGGGCGGGGCGGTTGTCGCGCCAGACGCGGGTTTGCGCGGCGGGGTCGCATTCCGCCAGCGCGGGGTTGATGGCGAGGGTGGCGGTTTGTTCGTCGAAGGACTGGTTCCAGAGCGCGAGGTAGAGGTGGCCGTCTCCTCGGGCGGCCAGCCAGTCGAGTTGGGGGTTGCCGGTGGCGAGCAGGTCGCGCGGGAGCCAGAGGTGGACGGGGGAGGCGTCGTAGAATTTTCCGGGCGCGCCGCCGTAGATGCGCACGCGGAAGCCGCTGCCGGCGGCGGGGAGGGCGGGGAAGTCGATGGCGCCGCGCGAGCGGTCGAAGGCGTCGGTGACGAGGAAGTCGAGGAGGGCGGCGATGAAGTCCCAGGCGTGGCCGGGGTTTACGGTGGCGAAGTTCCAGCGCCAGGGGGGCGATTCGATGGCGTCGGGGAGTTCGGGGACGAGGGAGTCGAGGGAGCGGTTGTCGCCGGGGTAGTTGCCGAAGCGTCCGACCATGCCCCAGCGGGCGAGGGCGCGGAGGTGGGGGTCGTGGGTGAGGGCGGCGACGCGGAGGGTGGCGGCGTGGGTGTTCATCCAGTATTCGATGGGGTAGGCGGGGCTGGGGAGGCCGAGGCGGGCGATGCGCCAGGCGGGGACGGTTTGCTGGGGGGCGGTGACGGGGACGGGGGCGGGGTAGCCCCAGATGCGGGCGTGGCGTCCGATGGAGTGGGGGTGCACGGGGGCGCGGTTGCCGCGGTCCACCGTGACCAGCGCGTCGGGAGGGGGCACGGGGTAGAGGTTGAGGCGGAGGGCGGCGTTGGCGTGGGCGGCTTCGCGGGCGGCGGCGAGGTCGGCGGGAGCGGCGGTGGTGTCGGCGAGGTCGAGGAGGTTGAAGAGGTCTTCTTCGGTGCGTCCGGCGAGGCGGGGGGCGAGGGAGCGGGCGGCGGCGAGGTCGGCGGGAGCGGCGGTGAGGCGCCAGCGGGCGAGGGCGTCGGCGAGGTTGTTTTTGGCGGGGCCGCGGCGGCGGGCGAGGTCGGCGAGGGCGGGGGTGCGGCGTTGGAGGAGTTCGTGGAGGGCGAGGAGTTGGGCGTAGCCGGGATAGGGGGCGCCGAGGGTGCGGATGGCGCTGTTGGCTTGTTTGTTGTCGGTGTTGTCGTAGGGGGCGAAGACGTTGTAGGGGCGGGAGAGGGCGTATTCGAGGGCGGGGAGGGCGCGTGAGTGGAGGAGGGTTTCGTCGTCGGTGATGATGGCGGCGGAGAGTCCGTAGAGGGGCGAGAAGGGTTTGAAGACGCCGGTTTTGTCGGTGAAGTAGTCGTAGTATTTTTGCTGGGGGTCCCAGAGGGCGCGGTTGCCGCCGCGGCGGTCGGTGAGGAAGTCGGCGACGCGGGCGATGGTGGCGTTGAGGGGGCCGGCGCCGGTGTTGTCGCGCTGGTCGCGGAAGCCGTGGATGTCGCGCGCGATGCGGGTGTGGGTGTCGATCCAGTGGCCGGGGCGCTGGACGTAGCGGAGGGTGAAGGTGTGCGTGGCGCCGGGGCGCAGGAGGGATTCCGCGCCGCCGAGCAGGGGGGCGAGGAGCACGGGGCGGAGGTGGCCGGAGTCGTTTTCCAGCATGAGGCCGAAGCGCGAGTCGGCGATGGAGGGGAGGCGGAAGCGGCATTCGGCGGGGTCGGGGGTGAGGGCGATGTTGCCTTCGGGGGTGGCGACTTGGGCGCGGGGGAGGTGGAGGTCAGGCTCGGCGAGGACGTAGTCGAAGAGTTTGTGGTTGCGGTGGGAGCATTCTTGGGGGATGGGCAGGGTGGCGGCGAGTTCTTCCGCCGGCGCGCCGGTGAAGGCGACGGAGTAGTAGCCGGGTTTCGCGGGGGCGAGGGTGTGGCGGAGCACGGGGTCGGCCTGGCCGGGGGGCAGGTGGAGGGTGGCTTTGAGGGTGAAGCCGGGGTGCGCGGGAAACTCCCAGTGGATGAGGCCGTCGCGCAGCGTGGCGCGCACGGCTTCGAGGCGGGTGGCCTCGCCGACGGTGAAGGGGCGGGCGGTTTCCAGGGCGCGCGGGCCGGTCACGCGGATGGTGGTTTTTCCGTCGGCGTTGCGAAACTCCCATTCGCGCGTTTTGTTTTTTTCGCGCACGTGGCCGGTCTGGCCGGTGGCGGTCTTGAAGGCGGGGGATGAGAGCCAGGCGTTGAGGGGGGCGAGGGGTTCGCCGGGGTTTTTCCAGCGCAGGGCGACGCGGGGCGCGACGAGGTAATTCGGGTGGCCGGGTATGCGGACGAGTTTCGGGTCGGTCGCGCTGTAGAGGATCGTGAAGCGGGGGCGGAGGGTGCGGGGCGCCATGCCGGCGACGGCGACGTGGACGGCGCCGCCGGGGGCGAGGGTGAGGGTGTAGGCGTCGTTGCGCAGGGTGGGCGGCGAGGGCGCGGGCGAGGGTGCCGAGGGTGAGGACAGGCACAGGCCGGCAATCAGGATACTGAGGGTAAATCGGGTGGTGGTGGACATGGCGGAGGTGAAAGGACGGGAGGTGAAAGGATGGGAGGAATGGGAGGGATGGGAGACAGGGGGGGGGCGGGCGGGGGTCAGCCGTGGAGGCCGGGGAATTGAGCGGAGTCGTAGGCGGGGGTTTCGGCGGGGTGGCGGAAGAGTTGCAGGAGGTGCTCTTCGGTCACTTCGACGGTGGGCGCGAAGGCGTCGCTTTCCATGTAGCGGAGGATGCTGTGGAGGAGTTGGCGGACTTCGGGTTTGTCGAGGTGGTTGAGGAAGTCGATCGAGGTGAAGAGGAGTTTTCCTTTGCCGTGCCTGGCTTCAAAGAGGAGGCCGAGTTTGCGCGAGGTTTCGAAGTTGTCGATGACTTGCACGAGGGGGCGGAGGGCGGTGGGGAGGCGGTCGAGGATCATGGGGCGGCCGTAGCGCGCCATGGGGAACCATTGCCAGTTGCTGTGAAATTCGGTGGGGAAGGTTTTGAAGAGCGGGTGCGCGGGTTCCATGAGGAGGCCGTGCGTGCCGGGGCCGTCGTAGCTTTTGAAGAAGGCGACGGTCCAGAAGTTGGCGATGAACTGGCCTTGGATGCTGTTGCCCAGTTCGTGGAGGCGGGGGAGGACGAGGAGGGTTTTGCCGGCGTGGAGGCGGCGGAGGGCGGCGGGGTCGAGGCGTTCGGTGAGTTCGATGGTTTTGGGGATGTCGTAGGTGGTTTTTTCGGGGTAGAGCCAGAGGTCGTATTCGTTTTGCCAGGGGGTGCCGTCGATGCGGATGCGGAGTTTGAGTTGGGCGGGGGCGGGGATGGCGGCGAGGGGGATGCGGATGTTTTCCGTGATGGTGTGGAGGGCGCCGGGGGCGGTGCGCGGGGGGAGGGGGATTTGTTGCCGGTGGTGGATTGCGGCGTCGGCGGTGGCGAGGGTGAGGGTGGCGGTGGCGTTTTCGAGGGGGGTGTCGTGGTAGTGGGCGATTTTGAGGGTGGCGCGGAGGGTGTCGGCGGTGGTGTGGGTGCGTTTGTCGAGGAGGAGGAGGGGGGTGACGGGGGCGTTGTGGCGGCGGAATTGTTCCGGGGTTTGGAATTTTTTGGGTTCCATGAAGGCGTTGCACATGCCGACGTAGCCGGAGCCTTGTCCGGGGTAGTCCTGGAGGTCGAGGAGGGCGAAGCCGCCGATGTCGGGGGTGCGGAGGACGGATTCGATGTCTTCTTTGTAGCAGAGGGCGGCGAGTTTGCCGGAGGCTTGGTGAAAGGCGTCGGCGAGGCCGGCCATGCCGGATTTTTCGAGGAGTTGTTTTTGGTGGAGGAGGGGGGCGGGGTGGAGGACGCCGGTGTATTTGGGGATGTCGGCGTAGTCGGGGTAGGCGAGGTATTGGCCGGTTTCGTGCGAAATGATGGGGATGCTGGCGCGGCGGGTGGAAATGGCGTAGTCGTGCGTGGTGGCGCAGGGGTATTGGTTGTTGAGGTGGCCGAGGTGGCTGTAGAGCATGGAGCCGCGGACGAGTTCGATGTTGAGAACGACGCGGCCTCCTTCGCGGTAGGTGGCGGAGACGGTCCAGAAGTCGTCGTTGTCGTTGGGTTTGGGTTCGGCGAAGCCGTTGTTGGAGCCTTGGGCGTAGAGGCGGCGGAGGTCGGTGTCCTTGAGGTGCTGGACGAGGTCGCGCCGTCCGAGGGCATCGCCACCGAGTTCGTTGCCGAGGGTGAGCATGACGAAGGAGGGGTGGTTGCCGTAGGCGCGGAGGATGCGGTCGGCTTCGGCGCGGAGGTAGGCGGGGAGGCCGGGGGAGTCGAAGCGGGCCCAGGCGGGGAGTTCGGGCTGGAGGTAGAGGCCGAGTTTGTCGGCGGCGCGGAAGGCGGCGTCGGGCGGGCACCAGCTGTGGAAGCGGATGTAGTTGAGGCCGTATTGCTGGGCGGTGCTGAAGTGGCGCGTCCAGGCGGCTTCGTCCATGGGGGCGTAGCCGGTGAGGGGGAAGACGCCGGCGTCTATCCTGCCCCGGAGCAGGACAGGGCGCTGGTTGATGGTGAATTTTTTGTTGCGTTGGGAAAATTCCCGGAGGCCGAAGGTGAGGCGGCGGGTGTCGGTGGCGGACGGTGTTTGCGCAGTGAGCGTGAGGTCAAGGGTGTGGAGGTCGGGGTGGAATTCGTCCCAGCGGGCGAGGTTTTCGGGGAGAGGGAGGGTGAGTTCTTGCGCGGTTTCGCCGGGGGCGATGCGGAGGGCGCGGGTGATTGGCGGCAGGCGGTCGATTTGGATGGCGAGGGTGGCGTCGCGGGGGCTGGCGGTGGTGTTGCCGAGGACGAGCTTGAGGTGGAGTTTGCGGGCGGGGATGTCGGGGTGGAGTTGGGCGTCGTCCATGAAGACGGGGTCGCGGGCGGTGAGTTTGATTTCGCCGAGGATGCCGTTCCAGTTGGTCTGGATGCGGTCGCTCCAGACGTGGGAGAAGAACATGGGGTAGTTTTTGCGGTCGTTGTTGACTTGAATCGTCAGGGTGTGGGCGCCGGGGAGCGCGTCGGTGAGGAGGGTGGCGGTGTGGGGGGTGCTGAGGGAGTTGTTGGTGGTGACGAGGCGGTCGTCGAGGTAGATTCGGGTGAAGCGGGTGCGTTCGAGGTGGAGTTGGATGTGTTTGCCGCGCCAGGCGTCGGGGATGTCGATGGCGCGTTGATACCAGGCGGGGCCGTCGTAGGTGCGGCGGCGGTTGAGTTCGATGGTGTTGGGTTTGGCGGGGTCGCCTTTGCCGGCTTCGTCGAGGGTGCCGGGGAGGGTGATGGTGTCGGTGTAGGCGCGCGGGGGCGCGGCGTCCGGGGTTGCGTCCGGGGTGAGTTGGAGGCGCCAGGGGCCGGCGAGGGAGATTTCCTCGGGGACGGCGGAGAGCGGATGCGGAAGCACGGAGAGAAAGATGGTGAAGGTGAGCGCGGTAAGCAGGAGGCAGGCTCCAGCCGACAATGGCATAAACAGCGTTTTATATTGTATTGGTTTCATGAGGCGACGGGATTGGCGGATGAAAAAAAGCTGTTTTGTCCGCCGGAACCGGTGGCACAAGGGGAATTATGTATAATAACATTTATCATCAAATATAACATGTCCGCGCGCCCGCCGGTCTTGTCATTGCGCATTGGCTTGCAGACGATATGTCGCGCCGGGGGTGGCGTGGAAGCGGGTGAGTTGCGTGGCGCCGTCGGGGGCGGGGGCGCTTTGGGCGATGAGGGTCGAGTCTTTGAAGACGAAGACCGGGTGGGTCGTGCGCACGGTGCACGGGGCGGGGACGGTCGCGGTGAGGCGGGCGGCGGCGAGTCTGCCGGCGTTCCAGCGGGCGTCGATGGTGCAGCCGCCGCGCGCAGGGCGGGCCACGCGCGGTCGCGCAGGAAGGTTTCGTCGCGCATGAATGCGTAGTGCGTCCAATAATGCCGGCAGAGCCAGCCCGCGCCCGCCGTCCAGACCGTGAGGCGCTTGACCGGGCTGGTGAACAGCCACGCGTTGGTGCGGTGCGAGACGACGAAGCCCCGGCATCCGTAAACCTCGCGGGTGGTTTTTCGTCCGTTTTCGCGCAGGCGGTCGATGAGGTCGAAGAGCGGCTCGTGGCACTCGTGGAGGGCGGTGACGCTGGCGGGCCAGTAGTTCATCTGCGCGTTGGCGTCGAAGTGCCACCCGCCAAACCACGGCGGGGCGAGCCGGTCGTTCCAGAGGCCCTGAAGGTTCGCCGGGAGTCCGCCGGGGCGCGAGGAGCTGATGAGCAGGCAGCGTCCGTAATGAAAATGAAGCGCGGCCAAGGCGGGATCGCCCGTGGAGGCCGCCGCGCGACGAATGTTTTCGACGCGCCGGTCGGTGGGCGGCGTGGAGGAGGACGCGGAGGCAGGCGCGGAGGCGGATGCGATTTCGGGTGCGAAGGCGGCGTCGAGGCGGAGCGACACGCGGCGGAACAACGTCTGGAAATCGGCGGTGTGCGCGGTGCGCAGGCGCGCATAGGGAATCGCGGCGGCGGCGAAGGCGGCGACGGTAAAGGCGGCGACGGGAAAAGCGGCAAGAACCGCGAAGGACGCGACGGATGCGAAGGACATGGAATATGTAGCGGACGCGGAGGAGATGGCGGACGCGGAGAATATAAAGGACGCGGGGAATGTAGCGGATGCGGAGGCGATAAAGGACGCGGGGAAAACGTTTTTGATAACCGAGGTTACGCGCTGCCGGCGTAGCGCGGGTTGTCAGGCTTCTCGCTTCGCGCGGAACCCAACTTGGAAGTCTGCGCTACGACAGAGGCTGCGCGTAACATCAGTTGATAATCTGTGTAATCTGTGGACAATTTGATGGTTTATTTTTAATAACCGCAAAGAGGCATAAAAGGCACAAGAGGGACTGTTTATTTTTGTACTTTTTGTGGTTTATGGTCTTCTTGGTTTTCTTTGTTTTCTCCTGTTCAAAATAAGGGTTCGTTTTTATCTCGCACGAAAGCACAAAGTTCCGACGGGCGTGACATGATAATGCATTTTTGTGCCTTTGTGCGAGATGGATAGTTTTTATTATCCACAGATTGCGCAGATTAACGCA
>JAIRTK010000106.1 GCA_031254955.1 Opitutaceae bacterium | reverse complement strand
TCCACTCCTGACACATCCTCGACCCCTCCTGCATCTGCTGCAACATCCTCCGCCACACCCTCCTCATCCCCCGCCCCGCCTTTCCACCCTCCATGTCCACCCTCCTCCGCCCCCTCCATGCCGCTCCGCCCGACCTCCATGCCCTGTTTTCCCCGCGAGCGCCTCTCCGCGCAAAATTTCTCTCGCCACCTCGCTGGGAAACGTATGCACTCGTGTCCGTTTTTTTAGGAAAACGTTCTTCTCCCTCCCCCGATTCAACAACCCTCACCTCCTCCCTATTCATCCTATTCATCCCAGAACACCCATGAGCGCCATCAATCAGTTCCTCCTCCAAAACAACCTCCGCATCGCCAGCAATCCCTGCGTGTCGCCGGACTTCTGCCTCGACTGGCCCGCGCTGGCCGCGAAGCTCGCAGCCGCGTCCGCCGACGTGCGCGAATGGCCCAAGAGCCGCTTTGCCACCGCCGCCGGCGAGTGGACCCTGCTGGAGGATGCCGCGACGGGCGATTGCGCATGGAAACTCAAACATGGCGGCGCCGCTGCCGGCGTCGGCGGCGTCCTCACCGACGCCGCGAACACCCTCGCCGAAGGCAGGCCGCTCGACGGCGGCACGGTCGTGTTTCCCGCGACCTTCGCGAACCTGCTCGTATTAAAAAACCTGATACAGGAGCACAACCCCGCCTCGACCATTTTCCCGACAGCCTCGCAAAAACTCGGCCAAAGCACGCTCGGCATCGGCGCGCGTTTCACCACGCTGCACTGGCCCGCCGTGGAATGGGCGATGGGCGCGCTGGGCGTGGGCATGACCGCCAACCAGAACTCCATCCCCCGCGAACTGGTTTATGACGTGGACGCGATGCTCGCCGGCTCGCTCGACACGGTGCCGTTTCCCTTCATCGGCACAAACGTGCCGGAAGGCCACCAAGGCCAGAGCGTCGAAGGCATGAGCCACGGCTGCGTGCTGTCGAAACTGCGCACCGGCTTTCACCGGCGCGGCATCGCCTGGAGCTTCAACGCCGACCACCAGCCCATCGGCGGAAAATTCGACGCGCGCGAGGACCAGCTCGTCACCGGCTGCGTGCTGGCGAGCTACATCACCTTCGACCTTTCGCCGGAGCTGGCGCGGACCGTCGTGCCGGACGATGCTGCCGGCTGGGTCGCGGCCAATGTGCCGGACGCACTGGTCGCGAAAGTGCGCGCGCGCGTCGCCGCCATCGACCTGACGCTGGACGAGGCGGCGCTGTCCCGGCTGCTCGCCTATGTCTGGCCCGCGATGAAAAAGATGAAGGCGCGCGACGAAAAATACCGCGCCGCCCGCGAACGCCTGTTCACCACCGCCGCCGGACGCGACTACCTGCGCGAATTGTCCATCGACGAACTACCCGGCCTGACCACACCCGAGACGACCGCGATCATGCTCGCGCTTTGCGAGGCGCTCGACATGAAAATCCACTTCGTCGCGCCCGCGTTTGGCTTTCAGAAAAACATGCCCTACCCGGACAACGCCGCGCTGCGCGCGCTCATCGAAAACCAATGGCGCGTGTGCGGGAAATTCGACGCGAGCATCGGCTTCCATTCCGGCTCGGGCAAGTCCGCGGAAAACTACCAAGTCATGGGCGCCGTCACCGGCGCGCGCCTCGAAATCAAGACCAGCGGACGCTACACCTACGAGATGGGCCGCGCGCTCTTCGCCTCGAAAAACCCCGCCGACCAGGCGCTCTGGCGCGACTGGTATCAGTTTACCGTCGACCTCGCGCTCAAAGGCGTGTTCAGCGCCGACGCGACCGAGCGGAAGATGGCGCGCGTCTTTGTGACCGACGCGCTCGAAAAGGCTGGGCGACCGGCGGACGTGTTTGCGAGCGAGGCGACCGTGCGCGCCGCCATTGAGACGCTGCCGCCAGGCCCGGAGCACATGTTCTGGTTTGAATACAACTTCCTCCACGTGCTTGCCGCCGGCGGCAAGGCGGAGAAGGCCGCGCTGGGCGACCACTCGCCCGCGGGCTACCGGCAGCGCGCGCGCTTCTATTCGGTGAGCGACGAAGGGCGATTGCTCTACGCGAAGAACGTGGCCGCCTACATTGTTTTTTTGGCGGAAAACACCGGCCTCGCGGCAAAGGAAACCTGCGCCGCCGCGCGCGCGAAACTCGCCGCCTACGCCACGCTGGACCAGTTGCAATCCGACATCGGCTGACCGTCCGGACAAGCGGACGCCCTTTCGCATTCAAACGCGGGACAATAGATTTGTTCGGAAACCCGTTTTCCGATCGTGGCGGCTGGTATGCGGAAGCAGGGTAGGGAGGCCTCTCCGAGGCCTCCGCCGGGCGGATAAAAACGGTTGGCCTTTCATAGGCGCCCGGAGCGTTTTCACGGAGGCCTCGGAGAGGCCTCCCTACCGGCGCTTCCGCGCCAAACTGTCATTTTTAAGGCGATAGAATAAACGGGAAAGGCACCAGTCCTGACAGCACTTCCTGCTTGCACCCGGCTTCCTGCTGTACCCGGCTCCCGTCTGCACTCTGCTCCAGGCTGCACCCGGCTCCTGACCGAAACGAACATCGTTCTTGACGAAACGTGTTCCTGACGAACAGTGTTCTTGACGAACGTCGTTCTTGACGAGCAGTGTTCTTCGCAGACAGGATTCGTTGCGTGTGATGCGCGCTGCTCGCCCATCACTCCCGCCACGGACACACCACCGCACCACCGCCACGCCCATCATAACCACCACAACCGCCATCATCACCACCTAACCGCCATCACCACAACCGCCATCACCACCACTCAACCGCCACCATCACCATCACCACTACCATCACGACCGCCACAACCATCACCACCACCCAACAACGACAACCACCGCCATCACCATCACCACCATCACCATGAAAACCCAATCCTCCAAAATCCTATCCCGCCGCTCCCGTCCCGCGAAAGCGCCGCTCAGCGTGGACGCCATTCTGTCCGCCGCGCTTGACATCCTGACCCGCGAAGGGCTTGAGGGCCTTAGCCTGCGGAAGGTGGCGGCGGCGCTCGATACGGGGCCGGCGTCGCTTTATGTGTATGTGGACAATCTCGACTCGCTGCTCGCGCTCATGCTCGACCGGGCGCTCGGAAAGGTGGTCATCCCCTCGCGCGCGAAGGGCGGCTGGCGCGAGCGGCTTTCGACCCTGCTGCATTCTTATTTGAAAGTGCTCCTGTCCATACCCGGCCTCGGCCAGCTCGCGCTGACGACGATGTCGTCCGGCCAGAATTCGTTGCGCGGGCTGGAGGCCGTCCTCGGTCTCCTGCGCGAAGGCGGCATTGACGACGACCGCGTGGCCTGGGCCGCGGACATGCTTTCGCTCCAAGTCGTCGCCGTCGCCGCCGAGCAGGACGCGCGCCGCCGCCAGGCGGACCCGCTTGATTCCTTTGAGCAAACCTTGAACGCAATCTCCGCCCGGACCCATCCCAACATCCATGCCCTGCGCGAAAAACTCTTCCTCGGCACCCCGCGCGAGCGCATCCGCTGGGCCATCGACGTGCTCATCAACGGCATCCTCCACACCCCGTGAACCGGCAACAGGCAACACCTCCCCGGCGCCGCCCCCGTGAACACGCAAACCCCCGTCCCGCCGCCACCCGATGAAAAAAAACCGTCCCGCGACACGCGCGCGTCCCCCCGCGTTCCTCGTCCTCGCGCTCCTCGCCCCCGCGCTGGCGAGCGCCGCCGCGCT
>JAIRTK010000073.1 GCA_031254955.1 Opitutaceae bacterium | reverse complement strand
CGAGTAGCAAGCAGCGAATAGTGGGTAATGAGTAGAAAACCAACCCTCCGGCTCCGGAATTCATGCCTCACTCCTCATCACTCATCACTCATGCTCTCTGCGTCTCCGCGTCTCTGTGTGTGAATAATCCGCCTTCCGGCCTCACTGATGTTACGCGCTGCTTGCGTAACGCAGGTTTCCAAACCTGCTGACAGGCCGCAGGCCCGCCCTGAAGCAGACTTGGAAGTCTGCGCTACGATCGCGGCAGCGCGTAACATCAGTGAGTAATACAACGTCGCGTTTATGTCTGGCGAATTTTCCCGGCGGCGCGGCGCATCGGCTCGATGGGAGGCGGCTGGCCGGTCCAGATTTCGAGCGCGCGGACGCCTTGGTGCACGAGCATGGCGAGGCCGTTGACGGCGGGCAGGCCGAGCGCGGCGGCTTGGGCGAGAAGGCGGGTTTGCGGGGGATTGTAAATCATGTCGAACACGCCCGCGGGGCGGCGGGCGAGGCGCGCGAGGTCGAATGGCGCGGGGTCGCTGTCGCGCAGGCCGGCGGAGGTGGCGTTGATGACGAGCGCGGCGACGGGAATGTCGGCGGGCGGCGCGGCGGGGTCGAAGCCGTGGAGGGGAATCGTCCCGGCGGCGGCGAGCGGACGCAGGGCGGCGAGCAGCGTGTCGAGGTGGGCGCGGGTGCGGTTGGCGATCCAGAGCGAGGCGCAGCGGCGCCGGAGGCATTCGACGGCGGCGGCGCGCGCGGCGCCGCCCGCGCCGAGGAGGACGACGGGCGCGCCGGCGAGTTCGCGGGCGAGGGTTTCGCGGATGGCGGCGGCGAGACCGTGGCCGTCGGTGTTGTGTCCGCGCCAGCCGGCGGGCGTCCAATGCAGGGTGTTGATGGCGCCGACGGGGCGGGCGGCGGGGTCGATTCCGGCGACGCGGTCGAAGGCGAGGGTCTTGTGCGGGACGGTGAGGTTGAGGCCGAGGAATTTTTTCCGGTGGAGCAGTTCGAGCGCGTCGGGAAGCGCGTCGGGGAGGATGTCGAAGCGGTGGTAGCGCCAGTCGGCGAAGCGGGGGTCGGCGCGGGCCATCTCGGCGAGCGCGGCGTTGTGCATGGCGGGACTGAGCGAGTGTTTGATGGGGTGCCCGAGCACGGCAAGCGAGGTGCCGGGGCGGTTCCAGTCACGAAGGTCTTGGAGGGTGAAAACGGTGTCCACGGTGGAGGCGGGCCAGCTGTGCCGGCCAGTTGAAGGCGAAAGGGGAAAGGCGGAAGGGGAAAGGCGGAAGTGGAAGGCGGAAGGTGGAAGCGGAAGGCGAAGTCGGAAGTTGGAAATCGGAGGTCGAAAATCGGAAGGCGAAAATCGGAGGCCGGAAATCGAAAGGTGAAATTGAAGGCGAAGTTTAAGTTTAAGTTAAGTCAGCAGCGCGAAGCACCCACGTTTTCCGACTTCGACGCCGACTTCAACTCCGACTTCAACTTCCGATGCGATGTTACACGGAGGGGCCGAAACAAGCCTGTGGCACGACTTAAATCGACTTAAATCGACTTAAGCCGACTTTAAGCCGAATTAATCGGCTTAGCCCGGCTTAAAACCAGCTTCCGCCAAACCAAACTCGCCGGGCCAAACCCAAGCCCGCCGCGCAACCTCAGCGACCACGCCGCCCAAAATTCCTGCCATCCGCATATGAGTGGCTCCAGTCCGGTTCACATGAAATCTGGCCGCATGACAATCTGTTGATTTAAAGCAAGATAGCATCACAGTGGCGCGCCATGAAACTTATGCGTCTCTGTTAATTCAACACCAGTTACACGGAAGCGGGCAATTTTGGCTCGACATTTTTCTACGGTCTGACTGACTCTTACGCTTCCTACCCGCCGGACGGCGCAGGCTTCTTTTTTCTTCCAACCAAAATGACAAAACGCACGCTTCCTCCCAGAAGATTCATTAAACCGACTTTCGAGTTCCTCATTGAAAAGAAACGCGACGGCGGCGAGTTCAATCAAGACGAAATACGCTACATCATTGACAGCACGCTGGACGGGGACATGCCCCGGCACCAGCTCGCCGCCTTGGCCATGGCGATTTATTTCCAAGGCATGTCGGCGCAAGAGACCGCCGAGTTGACCGAGGAAATGATGCTTTCCGGCGAAGTCATCGATCTCTCGCACATCGCGAAACCGAAAATCGACAAATACTCCACCGGCGGCGTGGGCGACAAAACCTCCCTCGTCCTCGTGCCCCTCGCGATGGCCAGCGGAGTGATCGTGCCCATGATGACAGGCATCGAACACGACTACGTCGTCAACACCCTGACCAAACTCGGCTCCATCCCCGGCTTCAAAAGCAACCTCACCAACGACCAATTCGCGGCCCAACTCGGCAAAATCGGCGGCGCCATCGTCGCGCAGACGCCCGATCTCGCGCCCGTCGAAGCCAAGTTCCACGCGCTGCGCAATGAAACCGGCACCATCCCGAGCCTCCCGCTCATCACCGGCAGCGTCCTCTCCAAAAAACTCGCCGAAGGCGCCGAAGGACTCGTCATCGACGTGAAATGGGGCAACGGCTCCTTCATCAAAGACCTGGAACAGGCCAAGCAACTCGCCCGCTCCATGACCCGCGTCGGACGCACGATGAAACGCCGCTGCGTCGCGCTCGTCACCGACATGAACCAGCCCCTCGGCGACACCGTCGGCACCGCGCTCGAAGTGAAAGAAGCCATCGAACTGCTCAAAGGCAACGGCCCCGAAGACATCAAAGACCTCGTGCTCAAACTCGGCATGGAAATTGTGCGCCTGGCCGGCGTCGCCGGCTCCACGCTTTCCGCCAAGCAGACCATCCAACGCCACCTCACCGACGGCAGCGCGCTCGAAAAACTCAAGGACATCGTCAAAGCGCAAGGCGGCGACCCCGCCTTCATCGACAACCCGGACAAGTTTCCGCAAGCCCGGCATGTCCGCAAACTCCCGGCGCCCAAACGCGGCTACGTGCACACCATCAACGCGGCGATGGTCGCCCACGGCGTGCACCTGCTCGGCGCGGGCAAGAACAGCGCCAATGACAAAATCGACTACTCGGTCGGCGTGTCCGAGATCAAGAAAGTCGGCACGCAAGTGAAGCAAGGCGAGCCGCTCATGATGATCCACTACAACGACGAGGCGCGCCTGGAGCAGGCGCTGGAGTATTTCAAAAACGCCTACCGCCTCGCGCCCAAGCGCCCGACCCCGCCCCCGCTGATGGTCGAACGCGTGGCCTGAGGACTTATCCCTTGAATGAACCACCCCGCCCCAAAGGGCGGGG
>JAIRTK010000057.1 GCA_031254955.1 Opitutaceae bacterium | reverse complement strand
ATGGCCAAAGACCGCCGCGTCGAAATCGTCATGCTCAGCCAGTAAGCCATCGCCCCCGCCCGCGAAAACCCATCCAGCCCCGGATACCCACCGGGGCCTTTTTGCGCCCTCCCGCCCCTTCCCCGCGCCCGCGACTGGGAGCGCCGGCATCCTGCCGGCAGACGACGCGCAGCGTCGCCGGATCACATGGCACGGACGCCCCGCCCGTGGAATTGCGTGCCACGAGCCCCCCGTCCGTGATGCCTTGCATTTTACGGCAAAACACAGGCCAGCCGCCCGTGCCACCTTCCCAAAACCATGCATTCCATGACACGACACGGAGGCACTTCAAACCAAAGCCACGCCCTCTTTCTTGTTCTCGTTCTCTTTCTAAAACACACTCCATGCCCCCTGCGCTTTTGTTATGTGTTGTTATGCATTTGACGGGAAAACTTCTTTCCGCGCAATGCTCCCCATCACCCGCCAATACCCATGAAAGCCATCCTCGACTCCGCCCGCCTCCCGATTCGTATTGTTATGTTCACGGCATTCGCGCTGCTGTCCGTCGCACCCAACGCCCAGACGCAACTCTCCACGCCCAACGCCCAAGCGCAACCCTCCGCGCCCGATGCCATCACCACCACGCAGCGCCAATACCTCTCCGGCCACGGCCCGAAGGACGCGATCCCTTGGGAATTTACCGTCAGCGACGGACGCCGCGCCGGCGAGAAAACCACCATCCCCGTGCCCTCGCAATGGGAGCAACACGGCTTTGGCGCCTACAACTACGGCTCTGAACTCAACAAGGCCGGCGAACGCGGCCTCTACCGCACACGCTTCCGCGTGCCCGCCGCATGGCGCGACTGCCGCATCCGCCTCGTCTTCGGCGCCGTGATGACCGACGCCACCGTGACCGTGAACGGCCAGCCCGCCGGCCCCACGCATCAAGGCGGCTTCACGCAATTTTCCTACGACGTGACGAAACTCCTGAAACCCGGCGCCGACAACGAACTCGTCGTCGATGTCGCCAAAGTCTCCGCCGACGCCGCGACCGAGCGCGCCGAGCGCAAGGGCGACTACTGGGTCTTCGGCGGCATTTACCGCCCCGTCTGGCTCGAAGCCGTGCCCGCGCGCTTCATCGAACACGTCGCGATCGACGCCGGCGCGGACGGTCGCCTCACCGCCGATATTACGCTCAACTTCCTGCCCGAACCCCGGCGCCCCGACGGCCCCACGCTCGTTCCCGAAACACTCGAAGCACGCCTGCTCGACGCGGACGGCCAGCCCGCCGCCGCCCCCGTCATCGCAAAAATCCCCGCCGGCGGCACGGGCCGCATGCGCGTCGCCATGCAAGCCGACGCGCCGCGCCTCTGGACCGCCGAGACGCCGCATCTCTACGTGCTGCGCGTCACGCGCCATCGCGGCGACAAGGCGCTGCACACCGTCGATACACGCTTCGGATTCCGCACCTTTGAAGTGCGCGACGGCGACGGCCTCTACCTCAACGGTCAACGCATCCTGCTCAAAGGGGTGAACCGCCACAGCTTCCGCCCCGCCACCGGACGCGCGCTCGACCGCGAAGACTGTTACGCCGACGCGCGCATGATCCGCTCGATGAATATGAACGCCGTGCGCATGTCGCATTATCCGCCCGACACCGCCTTCCTCGAAGCCTGCGACGAACTCGGCCTCTACGTCATCGACGAACTCAGCGGCTGGCAGGCCGCCCACGGCACGCCCATCGCCCGCCTGCTTGTGCGCGAGCTGGTCGAGCGCGACGTGAACCACCCGAGCATCCTCCTCTGGAGCAACGGCAACGAAGGCGGCTGGAACCGCGACCTCGACGGCGACTACGCGCTCTACGACCCGCAACAACGCCGCGTCATCCACGCCTGGGACCCCTTCGGCGGCATCGACACGCGCCACTACACGCGCCACTCCGAACACATGCGCCGCCTCAACGGCCCGCACCTCGTCATGCCCACCGAAATCCTGCACGGCCTCCACGACGGCGGCGCCGGCGCCGGCCTCCACGACTACTGGCACGCCCTCGCCGCCTCGAAAGTCGGCGCCGGCATGTTCATCTGGGACTACGCCGACGCCGGCATCGCGCGCACCGACCGCGACGGCAAAATCGACGTCTTCAGCACTTACGGCCCCGACGGCATCCTCGGCCCCAACCTCGAAAAAGACGGCAGCTACTACGCCATAAAACACATCTGGTCCCCCGTGCAAATCGCCCCGGCCTCGCCCGGCAACCCCCTCGACGGACGCCTGCAAATCCACAACCGCTACGACTTCACCCCCCTCGACCGCGCCCGCCTGAAATGGCGCTGGCTTCGCTGGAACGGCGACGCGGAAAAAACCCTTGCCCAAGGCGAGACACCGCTCCCGCCAATCGCGCCCCACGCGCACGGCGAACTCACCCTGCCGCCCCCGCCCCCCGCCGCCGCCGGCAAGGACGCCCACGCCCTCGCCGTGACCGCCATCAACCCGCACGGCGAAGAACTCTGGACATGGACCTGGCCCACCCCCGCGCTCGCCGCCATCAACGCGCAGCCAGACCGCGACACGCCCGCGCCGACGCTGGAACAAACCGGCGACACCACTATCGTGTCTATTGCTTGCGACTGGCCCGCGCCCGCGCCGACGCTGGAAAAAACCGGTGACACCATCCGCCTGTCCGCCGCCGGCACAAGCGCGACCCTCGACGCCGCCACCGGCGAACTGCGCGCGCTCCGCCGCGGCAGCCAGACCTCCGCGCTTTCACACGGCCCGCGTCTCGCCTTTGTCCGCCCGCCCGCGCCCGAAGTCCCCCCCGAATGGATGCCGTGGAGCGGCGAGGAAACCAACGGCGACATTATCATCCGCCGGCTGGCCTCCCCGCAAATTGCCAGCGTCCTCGAAGCCGCGCTTGACCTTCCGAAAGCCGTGCTTTTTGCGT